>JBBIVT010000011.1:34401-59774 GCA_037439565.1 Acidobacteriota bacterium
AACCGACATCAACCGCTCGAAGGCATCCGTGGACAACTTCAGCTGGTGAGCGTCAAAGTGCTCCGGCGTACAGAAGCTGTCACCCTTGGCCAACTTTAACAAACTCAGTTTTTTTCCGCAGTAGAGACAGCGCATGGCGATCCGTCACTTGCTTATCGGCGGAAAGGGAGATTTTCAGTAGCGCGGCTCCGCCTGAGGCCCTGCGTCTTGGTGCGCCTGTTGACCCGGCTGGTCGCCCCCTTGTGCCCTCATCAGGCGCTCAAAGGCGTCCTTTGACATCTTGACCTGGTGAGCGTCAGAGTGCTCCGGCGTACAGAAACTGTCGCCCTTGGCCAACTTGAGCAGACTCAATTTTTTCCCGCAGTAGAGACAGCGCATGGCGAACCATCACCCTTCCGTATCGGCGGGAATAGGGAATTTCAGTAGCCATGCTTACTACTTGAGGTGCCGGTCGAAAAAGCCCATCATGCGTTTATCGGCCCGTTCGGCGTCGGCACCCTTGAATCCGTGGTCGGCTCCCTCGATGCTTTCGAGTTCAGCCTCCACGCCGCAGGCCAGCAGACGGTCGACGATCCAGACCGATTGCTCATAGTTCACATAGCGGTCCTTCGTGCCCTGAATCGCCAGCGTCGGGGCAGCGTCCGGCGTGACCCAATTCAAGGGACTGGCGCGCAGGTGCGCGTTACGGGCATGCCAGACGTCTCCACCAAGAAACAGCGGCAGGACCTCGCCCGCATCCACGCTGCGGCCGTAGGATTTGGTCAAATCCGACGGGCCGAAATAGTCCACGACCACCGACACGCGCGAGGATTGGTCGCGATTTGGGCCGTCGCCCTCGAACTCCGGGACATTCCCCGTCACGCCGAGAAACAGCGCCAGGTGGCCCCCGGCGGAGCCGCCCATCACGCCGATTTTCGCGGGGTCGACGCCCAGACGCGGCGCGTTCGCCCGCAGATAGCGCACCGCTGCCTTCACGTCATAGACGGCGGCGGGAAACGGAGCGCCCGGGGCCAACCGGTAATCCGCCGTGGCGCAGACGTACCCGCGTTGTGCCAGCGTCACGCAGGTATTGGTGTAGCCCTTGCGCGAACCGGCGCGGAAGCCTCCGCCATGAATTGCCAGAATCGCCGGACGGACGCCGGGTTCCTTCGGACGGATGATGTCCATGGCTTGCTGCGGATCGGCTGGCGCATAGGCAACCGTTTCTGAAACGAGATTCGGAGGGAGGGTCTGCGCGCACGCGAGCAGGGGAACGTACAAAACGAGGCGTTTAATCACAGCGTCCATTATAAGGCGGTGCTGCTGCCGGGCTGCGGCCGATTGCCAATCGCGCTACTGCTAAAATACTCTCGTGGCATATCCCGAACATTTTATTGCTCCCATGCGAGCCGAATTGACCAGGCTCGGCGTGGTGGAAACGCGCACGCCGGCGGACGTCGACGCGTTCCTCGCCTCGGAAGGCACGGTCATGATGGTGGTCAATTCGATTTGCGGATGCGCGGCAGGACGGGCGCGCCCGGCGGTGGGCATGGCTCTTCAGCACGCGGTAAAGCCGGCGAAATCCGCGACTGTTTTCGCGGGCGGAGACGAAGCGGCCGTAGCGCACGTGCGCAACCTGCTGAAGGATTATCCGCCGTCGTCGCCTTCCATCGCCTTATTCCAGGACGGCAAGCCGGTGCACATGATCCATCGCCACGAAATCGAGCGGCGCGATGCGGTCGAGATCGCGCAAATGCTCACCGCCGCCTTCGATAAATACTGCGCCGCGACCCCGCGGGCATAGTCCGTCATGGCGAACAAGAGAGTCCTGATCGCGGGCCTGTCCGTCCTGGCTCTCCTGGTCTGTTACGCGCCAACGCTGCGCGGCATGTTCGATCAGTGGTCCCATGACGAAGACATGTCCCATGGCTTCGCGGTGCCGTTCGTCCTCGCGTGGATTGTGTGGCGGGAGCGCTCTCGGTGGCTGACGCTCGCGCCTTCACCCAGCTGGTGGGGATTCCCACTGCTGTTGGGCGCCGCGGCCGTGCAGGCGATTTCGTCGCTCGGCCTGGGACTGTTCGCGGCATCGGTGGCGTTTGTTGTATCTGGGATCGGCGTGGTGCTGTGCCTGGGAGGGATCCCCTTCCTGCGCGTCTGGTCGTTTCCCTTCGGTCTGTCTCTGTTCATGCTGCCGAAGCTGGCGATCGTTTATAACCAGACCACTCTGCCGCTGCAATTGCTGGCCAGCCGCCTGGCAGCCTCCACGCTGGCTCATCTCGGCTATCGCGTGCTGCGCGAAGGGGTGATTCTCGACGTCGGCGGCCATCGCGTCTCAGTGGTCGAGGCGTGCAGCGGCGTCCGCTATCTTTTGTCGCTTGCCTTTATCGCCGTGGTATTCGTGTATCTGGCCGATGGAAAGCCGTTCATGCGGTGGCTGCTTTTGCTCGCTTCCGTGCCCATCGCCATCGTCGCCAACGCCGTCCGCGTAGCCGTGTCCGCCGCCATTCCCGCGCTCGATTCTGGAGTGCCTCATGAAGCCGCCGGCGCGGCCGTTTTCGTCCTCTGCCTGATCCTGATCTTCCTGGTCCACCGGTTGTTCCATTCCCTCGACGAGTGGAGCCATGGACGCGCCTAAAACCATCCTCGTCCCGCTGTTCCTGGCCGCGCAGGCGCTATTCGTGCACTGGGCCGCGAACTTGGAGAAGCCTCCCGCCAAGCCCGATCTGGCGGCGTTTCCCCAGCAGATTGGCGCTTGGACGCGCTCCGGAGTCGAGCCCATTGACGACGCCACCAAGGCGCAACTCGGCGCGGACGAATTGCTTAACCTCGATTATTTCAATGGAACCCAGTCCGCCAATCTGTTCGTCGCCTGGTTTCAATCCCAGCGCGCCGGGGCCAGCCAGCCCCATTCGCCGCAGGTCTGTCTTCCCGCTTCCGGATGGGCCCCGGAGTCGACCGGCCGGATCGACATTCCCACCAGCACCGGTACCATCGCCGTGAATCGATATGTCATCGTCAAGGGCCAACAGCGTGCCGTGGTGTTGTACTGGTATCAGTCGCCTCGCCGCGTGATTGCCAGCGAGTGGATGGCGAAATTCTGGCTGATGGTGGACGCCTTGCGCGACCGCCGCACCGATACTTCCCTGGTCCGGATCGTCCTTTGGGTGGATGGCCAAACAAGCGTTAATCAGGCCACGGAATCGGCAACTGCGTATGCCGAAAAAGTGTACCCCATCCTCCGGGAAACATTCCCTGGCCTAGACTCCGGTGGGCCTGCGCAAACGGCGCTGGGCGATCCCCGCTAAACCTACCAGCGCCAGTCCCACCAGTGCAAAATTCGCGGGCTCCGGCGCAGCCGAAACCAGCGTGATGCTGTAGCTGAACGTGTAGGAGGACTGCACCGAGTCGTTGTCGACGTAGAGATCGCTCTTATGCGGGTAGGACAGGATCTTCATGGTGGTGGGCGACGTTGCCACGATATCCAGGTAGACCACCACGGGGCCGTAGTCGATATTGGACACGTTATCCTGGACGCCGCCGAAGCCGTCGGCTTGAAGCGCGGGGCTGATGTTGAAGTCCACGTTAGCGTCGTGCGTCAGATTCCAGACAGTCCCGCCGATCTCATAAAGCGTCCCGCTCATCTGGCTTAACGATTGCGTGCTGGCGTCGTAGGTAAACATGCCGCTGAAACGGCTCCCGTCGACGAAGGACTCCTGAAGTGAATAAACAAGCGGACTCGCCATGCACGCAGTGGACGCAGCCGTCAGCAAACCGCACAATACAATGAATCTCACGAAGAGGATCTCCTGGTAAATTGAAACGCCCTTGGGCGTGAATAATTTTGGATGGCGGAGCCTGGCGAATCGTTTCCAAAGAGACGGAGGATTTCCCACTCGGGATCCCGCCTTAGTACACTAGAAAAATATGAAAGGCGGGAGGGTGGCTCCGTAACTCCGGAGCAAATCCTTGCACCCAAACGTCGGCGGTCTACGTCTCGTGTACTTGCGCTCGAAAATCCATCTGCACTACGTGTCCCTGTTCTTTGCGGCATCCGCCTATGCGGGCTCGTCTGCCTCGCCGACGTTTTATAAGGATATTCTGCCCATCCTTCAGACCCGCTGCCAGCCGTGCCACCGGCCCGGCCAGATGGCTCCCATGCCGCTGGTGACATTGGATCAGATCCGCCCCTACGCGAAGCCGATGGTGGATGCGGTCAAGTCCGGCAAAATGCCGCCCTGGTATGCCGACAAGTGCTGCGGCCAGTACTCCACCGAACACAAGCTTTCCACCGAGGAGATCTCAACCATCGAGACCTGGGCGAACGCCGGCCTGCCGGAAGGTAAAAAAGAGAAGACGCGCCCGTTCACCTGGACCGATGAATGGAGAATCGACGGCCCCAGTGTGGTGGTGAGCCTGCCCCGCGCGTTCGAGGTTCCCGCCAACGCCAAAATCGAGGACCAGTTCGTGATCCTGCCTCTCGATCTGGCCGAGGATCGCTGGGCCAGCGCGGTCGAGATCCATCCCGGCGACCGGAGCGTGGTGCACCACGCCATTCTGTACGTGCGGAGCAGAGAGTCGGAGTGGATGCGCAACGTGCCGAAACTGACCATGTTCGCATCCGCCTCCGCCGGCGACCCCTCCCAGCAGGCGGGTGTGCAGATTCTCACGGTGTATAGTCCAGGCAATCCGGCGTCTATTTGGCCGGAGGGAACCGGGAAAAAGATCCCCGCCGGCTCCGATCTGGTGCTGCAAATTCATTACACCGCCAAGAAGACGGCTGCCAGCGACCGCACCTCAGTGGGCATCGACTTTTTGAAGGAACGGCCGGACAAACGAGTGCTGACCTTCGTTCTGGAGAACCGGTCCATCGACATCCCTCCGGGCGTGGGCGATTATCGCGCCACGATATCGACCGTTGTACCGCGCGACCTGCTGTTGATCGGGATGCTGCCGCACTTGCATCTGCGGGGAAAAAGCTTCGACGTGGCGGCCGCCGCGCCTGGCGGGAAGCCGGAGACGCTGATCGCCACCGACAACTTCGAGTTTCTGTGGCAGCAGGGGTATTCCTTGAAAAGCCCCAAACTGCTCCCCAAGGGAACGCGCCTCAGTTGGACCGCGGTATTCGATAATTCCGCCTCCAACCCGCGCAACCCCGATCCAAAGGCGGAGGTCCGCTGGGGCCAGCAGAACGCCGACGAACCGATGGTGGGATACTTCGACGTCGCCGTGGACGTGAACATTGACCGCATTGCGGTGGCTGCGGCCCCCCCCCAAACCATAGGCGTCCGGTACTAGTATTCTCAATCCGGGACCACCCTTGTCGATTTCCATCGGTTTCGCTACATTAGATCGATGTCTTTCGAAAGAGAGGGGGACGCAATGGGTCGAGTGCACGATGCAATGCGCAGTCTGGCCGCGCAACGGAACGTTCCGGAAAAGAGTTCGGGCTCCGCGGTAACGAGCCTAGTGGGAGCGTTGATCGGGGAACTTGTCGACGAGGTGTCCGACGATTCCAGCATGGAAGGCGTAAAGGCCGATCTACTGGCCGTCAGCCGCTCCTACGAGATCGATCAGAAAAAGGAGCTCTCGCTGCGCTTCTACCTGGCCATTCGCGGCCTACTGCGGGAAAACGATTTACTACGGGAGCGCTTGAGAAAATCGGAGTGGGAACGCGTGGACGCGCAAGCGCAGGCGTCCTATCCAGGCGCGAACCCGCCGGAGCATCCGCCCGAGCAAGGCGAGCGCCCGCCGGCTTTATAGCCGGCAGGCGCGCCAGATCAGGTCACTCGCGCCTAAAGAAATCCAGCGGCGCGAGCGAAGTCACCTTCCACTTCTTCCCACGCTTCTCAATGGCGCATTGCAGCACGGCGCGCCGCGGCGTTTGGCCCTCCGGCTCCAACACCCAGTCCAGATCCAGCGTCATCTTCGCGCCAGCGGCCTTCACATTTACGAAATCGATGGCCGCGCCGACCTCGCCTTCCGCGGCCATGGCCTCGATGCGGTCCCGGAACTCCACATACCCCGGCATCGACGTGTCGAAGTGCTCCAGAAACGCCCGCGCCGATCCGTCGCGATGCGCGTCGCCCAGCGCCGTCGCCAGAGAGCGGAAAAAGTCGATCACATCCTTCGGAGGATCTTCGAACGCGAACATTGCGGCCAGCAGCAGGATGGCGGCGCCCATGTCAGGTCCGGTAACTCGCGTTGATGCGGATGTAATCCTCAGTGAAGTCGCAGGTCCAGAAGCGAGCCTTGCCGCGTCCGCGGCCGCGAACGGTGAACTTCACGGAGCACTCCGCCTCATCCAGTTTCTTCTTCAGTTCGCCTTCGGAAAAATCGGCGGCCAGGCCGCCGCGGCACACCGGGACACCCTGCAGATCGATGTCGACGCGCTTCGGATCGAAGGCAATTCCCGCATTGCCCGCGGCACTCAAAATTCTGCCCCAGTTCGGATCGGATCCGGCGATGGCCGTTTTCACCAGCGGCGAATTAGCGATGGCGCGGGCGATTTTTTCCGCCGTGCGCTCGCTGGTGGCGCCCTCCACCTCGATGGTCACCAGCTTTTTCGCTCCTTCGCCGTCCTTCACGATTTGCCGCGCCAGGGATTCCAGCACCTCGGTCAGCGCGGCTTCAAACGACGTCACCCGCGGCCGCACGCCGGACGCTCCGTTCGCCAGCGCCGCCAGCGTATCGTTGGTCGACGTGTCGCCGTCCACCGAAATGCGGTTGTAGGTTCTCTCGCAGGCCTTCTTAAGCGCCGTGCGCAGGGCCTCCGGGGCGATCACCGCGTCCGTCATTACGAAACCGAGCGTCGTCGCCATCCTTGGATGGATCATGCCGGAGCCCTTGGTCATTCCCGCGATGCGCGCGCCCTTCACTTCCGCGAACGCCGTCTTCATCGCCAGATCGGTGGTCATCATGGCGCGCGCCGCGTCATTGAAACGGTCCGGGCTCAGCCCGGCCACCAGCCTCGGCAGCGCGTCAAGAATCAGTTGCGGATCCAACTCGACGCCAATGACGCCGGTCGAGGCCGGGAGAACCTCCTCGGCCTTCGCGCCGATCATCTTGGCCGCAGCGCGCGACGTCTCCACGGCCACCTGCAGGCTGGTCCTGGTGGCGCAATTCGCGTTGCCGGCATTCACCAGAATGCCGCGCATCCGCCCGCGCGCCGCCTTCACGTTCTTGCGTGCCACCTCCACGGGCCCAGCCACCACCTGATTCTGCGTGAAGACCGCGGCCGCCGTGGCTCGCGTCTCCGAGACGATCAACGCCAGGTCGTCCTTGGCCACTTTCCGGATGCCCGCATACGTCGCGGAGTAACGATACCCCAGCGGCAGACTCATCCCAGCACCTCGTCCGCCGCGATCGGGAATCCGTTCAGGAACGCCGCCGCCGGCATTCTCTTCTTGCCTTCCATTTGGACCTCCAACAATTCGATCGCTCCGCCGCCGCACCCGGCGAACAGTCGCCGGCCTTCAGACAGTAGACGCCCCGGCGCGAGTTCGCGTTGCGCCATTGCGCCGCGCCAGACGTGAAATCGCTGGCCGTGCAGAAAGCCGTATGCTCCCGGCCAGGGTTGAAATCCCCTCGCGCGATTCAGAATCTCGCCGCCGGTCAGGTTCCAATCGATGTGCCCGTCCTCGCGTTTCAGAATCGGCGCGAGCGTCGCCTGCGTATCGTCCTGCGGCTCCGGTACGATGGTCCGCAATTCGGCCAAAGTCCGCACCAGCAGATCCGCGCCCGCCGGAGCCAGCCGCGCGCTCAACTCCACTGCTGTTTCTTCCGGCCCGATCGCCGTTTCCCATTTCAAGAGCATGCCGCCCGTGTCGAGCCCGGCGTCGATCTTCATTGTCGTGACGCCCGTCTTCGTTTCGCCCCGCGCGATGGCCCACTGGATCGGCGCAGCGCCGCGATACTTCGGCAGCAGGGAGGCATGCACGTTGATGATCCCCAGCGGAGGAATATCCAGAATCGATTGCGGAATGATCTGCCCGTAGCCCACCACCACCATCGCCTCGGGCGCAAGCCCGCGCAATTGCTCCACCACTTCGGGCCGGCGGATCCGTTCTGGCTGCTGCACCGTCAATCCCCGCCGCAGCGCCGCTTCCTTCACGGGAGGCATCGTCTCTTTCTGCCCGCGGCCTTTGGGTCGATCCGGCTGCGTGAACACAGCCACGACGTCGTGTCCCGCATCGACGATCCGTTCCAGAGTTGGCACGGCGAACAACGGAGTTCCCAGGTAAACCAGCCTCATGTCTTTCCTGACGCGTCCCGCCTGCCTCCCGCCGCCTTCATCCTCATCCCCATTCGCCGGCTTTTTGCAATTTTCGAATTTTGCGCCGGATCAAGTCCCTCTTCAGCGGACTCACGTGGCTGATGTACAGCATCCCGTTCAAATGATCCGTTTCGTGCTGGAACGCGCGGGCCAGAAGATCCTCGCCCGTCATCTCAAATTCCTTGCCCTTCGCGTCCCTGGCGCGCACGGTAACCTTTTGCGCCCGCGTCACGGGTTCGCGGAACGTCGGGATACTCAAGCAGCCTTCTTCACCGGTCTGGGATCCTTCCCTGGCGACGATCTCCGGATTGATCAGCACAATCTTCTGAGAAGGGTCCTCGCCCGTGGTGACGTCGATCACCGCGATCCGCTTGCCGATGCCGATCTGCGTCGCGGCCAGACCCACGCCGCGCGCCGCGTACATCGACTCGAACATGTCCTCCACTAGCTTATGCAGCTCCGGCGTATCGAATTCCGTGATCGACTCCGCGGGCGTCTCCAGCACCGGCTGTCCATACTTTGTGATGGGATGAATCATCAGTAGCTCTTCACCTGTTCCAGATATCCTTCGAAATTCCGCTTCATCTCCCGCAGGGAGTCGCCGCCAAATTTTTCGATCGCGGCCGAGGCCAGCACAATCGCCACCATAGCCTCGCCGATCACGCCCGCCGCCGGAACCACCGCCACGTCGCTGCGTTCGTACGCGGCCAGCGCCGGCTCGCGCGTCGTGAGGTCGACGCTTTCCAGCGGACGCCGCAGCGTCGAAATCGGCTTCAGCAATCCGCGCACTACGATGTCCTGGCCGTTCGTCATGCCGCCCTCCAGTCCGCCCGCGCGGTTCGCGCCGCGATGGAACTCCCGCCCGCCCTTGTCGTAGTGAATCGTGTCCTGCACCTTGGATCCAAACGAGGACGCGCCGTCAGCCGCGAAACCGACCTCTACGCCCTTCACCGCCTGCATCGAGACAATGGCCTGCGCCAGCCGTCCGTCGAGCCTTGTGTCCCACGTCACGTGCGAACCCAGCCCCACGGGCACGCCATGCGCCACCACTTCGAACACGCCTCCCACGGTATCTCCCGTCCGGTACGCCTCATCGACCACGGCCTTCATGCGCTGTTCAGCTTCGGGGTCGACGCAGCCGAGCAGAACATCATCTTTCTTGCTCAAAGCCACCAGTTCTGCCCATTCCGCCGCGCGATGGAGCCTCTGCTCGCCCACCGCGATCACGTGGCTCAAGACCTCGATGCCCAGTTCGGCCAGGAGAGCCTTCGCCAGGGCGCCCACCGCCACGCGCGCCGCCGTCTCCCGCGCGCTGGCGCGCTCTAAAATGTAGCGGGCGTCCGGAAAATCGTACTTGATTGCCCCAGCCAGATCGGCATGGCCGGGCCTGGGCCGCGTCACCGCTTTTTTCTTCTCTTCGCTACCCGCGAAATCCTCCAAGGGCAGCGATTCGGTCCAGTTTTTCCAATCCTTGTTGGCGATGATCATCGCCACGGGCGACCCGATGGTCCTGGAATGCCTCACGCCGCTGACGATACGCGCCTGATCCGTTTCGATCTTCATGCGCCCACCGCGGCCGTAGCCCTGCTGTCGCCGCCACATCTCGCGATCAATGGCCGCCGGCGACACCGGAATGCCCGCGGGCAGTCCAGTCAAGGTCGCCACCAGGCATTCGCCGTGCGATTCTCCTGCCGTCTCAAATCTCAACATGCAAACCATCAGGATAACAAGAGCTCTCTGGCTCCTGGCTACCAGCTCCTGGCTTCTTGTAGACTAGTCCCATGTCGACTTCCATCCTTCGAACCATCTGCGCCGCCGCTTTATTCGCCGGCGCCACCTTCGCCGCCTCCAAGTCCGTTACGGTTGAATTGAAGAACACAAAGGGAGAAAGCGTCGGCAAAGCCGTGATTTCGCCGGTCAAGGGCGACGGCGTCTCCATCAAGCTGAACCTGATGAACCTGCCTCCTGGCGAGCACGCCATCCATATCCACCAAAACCCCAAGTGCGAAGCGCCCTTCACCTCCGCCGGAGGCCACTTCAACCCGGATAAGAAACAGCATGGGTTCGACAATCCGGCAGGCCACCACGCGGGCGACATGCAGAACTTCACCGTCGACGCCAAGGGCAAAGCCAAGGCCACGGTTGCCAACGCCGGCGTCAACATGAACGACAACGATCCGCACTCGATTTTCTCGAATGGCGGCACCTCGCTGATGATCCACGCCAAGGCGGACGACATGAAGTCGGATCCGGCCGGCAACGCCGGCGACCGCATTGCCTGCGGCGTCATCACGAAGTAGCTGAAATCTCGCATTTTTCGAGGCTCCCATGCAGAAGCTCGCCGTATTCTCTCTCGCCCTTTCCCTGTTCGCACTGCCGGCCTGCAACCGGGATAAGAAGAGAGTCATTGCCGTCATACCGAAGGGAAATGCGCACCTGTTCTGGCAGAGCGTACATGCCGGCGCGGTCTCCACCAGCCGCGAAGCCGGCGTGGAGATTATCTGGAACGGCCCAGCCTCGGAAACCGACTACACCGGACAGTTAAAAGTAGTCGACGCGATGATCAATCGCCGCGTCGATGCCATTGTGCTTGCGCCGATCGACAGCAAAGCCATGGTCGGCGTGGTGGAGCGCGCCGCGGCCGAGTCTATCCCGGTGATTATTATCGATTCCGGCATCGATACGGATAAATTTGTCGCGCAGGTTGCCACGGATAATTACCACGCCGGCGAGATGGGCGCCGAGCGGCTCGCAAAAATTCTCGGCGGCAAGGGCAAAGTAGCGATTCTGGCGAATATGCCAGGCTCCGCCTCCACCGTCGCCCGCGAAGCCGGATTCGAGGACTTCATGAAGAAGAACCAGCCCGGTATCGAAATCGTGGAAAAGCAGTTTGGCAACGCCGAGGTGGCCACTTCTCTCACCAAGGCGGAAAATATCCTCACCGCGCATCCCAATCTGGATGGTGTGTTCGCCTCAAACGAATCCAGTTCCATGGGATTCGCGCAAGCCTTGCGCAATCGGAAAACGAAAATTAAAATGGTGGGCTTTGACTGGAGTCCAAGCCTGCTGGATGACGTCAAAAACGGCGTCATCGACGGGTTGGTGGTTCAGAACCCCTTCCAAATGGGTGCCGAGGGGCTACGCCTCGCAGTGGATAAGCTGGATGGAAAATCCGTGCAGAAGATGAACGCTCTGGCGCCGAAATTAATCGATAAGGAAAATCTCGGCACACCGGAAGTCCAGGCGCAGGTGAACCCGGACTTGAAGAAATATCTGCAATAGCGGCGCTTAACTTGCCTGAAAGCCGGAGATGACCTTCGAGAAGATCGTACTGATCGACGGCATCACGGTTGACGGCAGAAAGCCGTAAACGACCACGGCGACCGCTGCGGCGAGCAGGGAATACTCGATCATGTCCTGGCCCCGAACATCCCTCCAGAATCGAGCGCCTGCGCAATTGAGTTTGACCATAGGACGTGCCCTTCAGCTTCTATATTGCGGGAACCATTGCCGATACACAAGGGGAAATTCGCCGTAGCGCACAACGGGTGGAACACCTTATTAACACAGGCTAGAGTGTTTCATTAGGCTGCATTCCGTGGTTCACCTTAGGGATTTATCTGCGCCGGGTACCGGACCACCGTGAAGCTACTTAGCTCCAACGCGTCGGTAGTACCGTTTGACATCTGGCCGAGGAATGTAATCGTCAGATTTTGGGTAGTATCGACGCTTGCCGACCCCAAAGCCGTCGCCAGCGGCAAAACGCTGCCGAAGCTTTGACCGCTCCATGGCTGCGCGCCGGCGTTGATGGAGAAGTCCAACCGGCCGGCCATCGCCGCATCCGATGCGGACCCCGTCCGGGAAAAGACGGGTGTACCTCCCCATACGACTTGCGGCGTGAACGCGGTCGTCGTCCCGCTGTGAACGAATTGATACCGCACCTCAATCCGGTCACCCGACCCCAGCAACCCGGCTGGCAGCGTGCACGTCCCCAAGGTAGTAGATGTAGCGTTCGACGTGGTGTTTCCCACCGCGCTGCACACCACTTGCGGCGAGGTGAGCGATCCAAGCGGATTGTTCGGGTTCGCATAACGGTAGCTGGCGAGGAGGACATCGCCCGCCTGCGGCGTCGACGCCAGCGCGAAGGTGACGGTCGCGCCCGTCACCGTGTAATCCAATCCCTGATCCATCAACAACCCGTTAACGTAAACCATCAGGCTGGTGGCCGGCGACGGCGTGTTCGCCAGCGCGAACGTGGTGTTCAATCCGTTGATCGCTCCGGAAGGAACCTCGCCATCGGAATACAACGGCAGGAGCCCGCCTCCTCCACCACCGCAAGGCCCCGAGCTTCCGTCCACCCGGACGCAATCGCCCAAATTGCCCGCTGCGCCGTCCACCTGCCCGGATGCGTTGATCACCGCCGCCCGGCCCAGCGCGTAGGCGATACCTTTTTGTGGGACCAGCGCCAGCGCGTTCGTCAAACCCACCACATCGGAAATCTGAATGGGCTGCGATGTCACGGAGCCAGCGCTGCCTCCGCCGCCGACAACCGTTCCGGTGGTTACCAGAACATCGGCTACCCGCAGCGCAACGGAACTCGGCGGTACCGCCCATGTCTGGCTGAATTGATAGGCGCCCGCGCTGTTGTAGGTGACCTGATAGTTCGCTCCAGCGGACGCCGTGGTGGTGGGCACCAGTTGGACGCTCAAGACGCCGTTCACGATCGGAAGTTTCACCTGCGCCGTGGCGATATTCGACGTATCGCCCGCCTGAAACGCGTTCCAACTGATGAAAATCTCGCCGTTGAAGCGCGTCCCGTCCGCGCGATAGAGAATATCCTGGATCGTCGTCAGAGCCGGCTGCGCCCGCATCGTCGCTGCCGCCGCCAGAATCATCGCCAATCGTCTTAACCTGAGCATCCGCCTTGCCTCCCAGCGTGCCCAGAATAATTGGCGCGAAATATCCCTCCGCGCACATGAAATCGGCAAACGAAAGATTTCAAACGAAATCGCGTCCGCGCGAAATCCGTTGAACGATTATCCTCCGGCGATGGCGCCCAGCACGATCAGCGGTTCCTCGCCGCGCGCGATCTTCTCCGGCAGCGTCTGCTCCATCGCTCCATGGGACCAGTCTTCTTCGCAGGCGAAGAAGCGCAGAAACGGCCGCCGCGCGCCGGTGATTTGATCCCGGATCGTCCCTTTGAGCATGGGATAACGGGCCTCCAGCGCATCCAGAATCGCCCAGATAGTCGCCTCGCCTTCCAGCTCCAGCAGAACTTCGCCGTCGACGCGCGCCAGCGTCCGCAGATGCGCCGGTAGAACGACGCGGATCACTTCAGCGTCTGGACCTCTACCGACAGCACCGCCGGCAGGTCCCTCACAATCGGCGCCCAGGAGTCGCCGGCGTCGGCGGAGGCGTACACCTGGCCGCCCGTCGTGCCGAAATACACGCCGCAGGAATCGAGCGAATCCACGGCCATCGCGTCGCGCAGGATGTTCACGTAGCAATTTTCCTGCGGCAGGCCCTTCGATAACGGCTCCCATTCGTTGCCGCCGGTCTTGCTGCGGAAGATGCGCAATTTCCCGTCGGGAACGTAATGTTCCCGGTCGCTCTTGATCGGCGCAACGTACACCGTCTCCGGTTCGTGCGCGTGGACGTCGATCGCAAAACCGAAATCCGTCGGCAGATCGCCGCTTACCTCCGTCCAGGACTCGCCCGCGTCGTCGCTGCGCATCACATCCCAGTGCTTCTGCATGAACAGCACCTTCGGTCGCGACGGATTCATCGCGATGTGATGCACGCAGTGGCCCACCTCGGCCCTCGGCTCGGGGATATATTCGGAAAACAGGCCCTTGTTGATCGGCTTCCAGGTCTCACCGCCATCGTCGGTCCGGAACGCCCCCGCCGCCGAGATAGCGATGAAGATGCGCATCGGGTCGCTCGGATCGAGGATGATCGTGTGCAGGCACATTCCTCCCGCGCCCGGCTGCCAGCGCGGACCCGAGCCGTGCTTGCGCAACCCGGGCAACTCGGCCCAATTCTGACCGCCGTCGGTGGTGCGGAAAATCGCCGCGTCCTCCACGCCCGCGTACACCGTGTCCGGATCGGTCAACGATGGCTCCAGATGCCAGACGCGCTTGAATTCCCACGGATGCGGCGTCCCGTCGTACCACTGATGCGTCCCGGCCTCGCCTTCGTAAGCGAACTTGTTTCCCACCGGTTCCCACGTCTTGCCGCCATCGGAGGAGCGCTGGATCACCTGCCCGAACCACCCGCTCGACTGCGACGCATAGATCCGGTCCGGATCCACCGGCGAGCCTTTCACGTGATACATTTCCCAGCCCGCGAAATGGGGACCGCTGACGTCCCATTTCTCGCGCTTGCCATCGGAAGAAAGAATAAACGCGCCTTTGCGCGTTCCGGCTAAAACACGCACTCCGCTCATGGGTGTCCTCCTCGACTCCGACGAGAATAACATGATCCATGCCTGAAAAATGGGCGTAGAATCGAGGCATGAACGACACGAAATCCCTTTTCCGTTCTTCTACCGAAATTCTGACGCGCGGCTTCGATCCGCGTCTTTCGGTCGGCTCGGCGAGGCCGGCCGTATTCCGCAGTTCCACCTACGTATTTTCCAGTCCCGAGGCGGCCGAGCGCGCCTTCGATCTGATGGCCGGGCGCGCCGTCGCTGAGCCGGGCGAACAGGTTGACCTGGTCTATTCCCGCTTCAATCACCCGAACGCGGAGATTCTGGAAGACCAGGTTCTTCCGCTCGAAGCCGGAGCGCAGGCCGCTCTGGTGTTCAACTCTGGGATGGCCGCCATCATGACCGCGCTGTTCGCGTTCGTGCGCCCCGGCGATACCATCGCTTACACCGTACCCATTTATGGCGGCACGCAAAAGCTCATCGAGTCGTTTCTTGCCGCTTGGGGCGTCGCCGGAATCCCCATGCCCGCCGGCGAAGCCCACCGCATCGATGAGCTTCTGATCTCGGCGAAGAATTTGCGCGTCGTTTTGATCGAAACGCCATCCAACCCCACCATCGTGATGACCGACATTCGCCGGGCCGCCCAGACCGCGGCGTCGGCGGCGGCGCAAAAGCCCATCGTGATCGTGGATAATACGCTGCTCGGTCCGGCGTTCCAGCACCCTCTGAGTCTGGGTGCGGATATCGTGCTCTATTCCGCCACCAAGTATTTGTCCGGATTCAGCGATCTGATCGGCGGTGTGGCGTTGGCGCGCGATCCCGAACTGGTGTTAAAAATGCGCTCGCTGCGCAATCTGTTCGGGAATATTCTGCAACCCGACGAATGCTGGATGCTCGACAGCCGCCTGCCTACCGTAGGTCTGCGCATGAACCGGCAGAGCAAGAACGCGCAGCGTGTGGCGGAGCGGCTCGCCGGGCATCCCAAAGTGAAGCGAGTGCTGTATCCTACTCTGTTCATCGATCCGGAGCAGATCCGTATTTTTAGTGCGCAGTGCGATTATCCGGGCGCGATGTTTTCGCTCGAACTGCGCGGCGGCAAGACCGCGGCGTTTGAGTTTTTGCGCAACCTGAAGATCGCGCACAACGCGGTATCACTCGGCGGCGTGGAGACTCTGGCGTGCCATCCGAAAACCACCACCCATTCCGGATTCACGGCGGAACAGTTCGCCCAGGCCGGCGTCACCGACGCCCTGGTGCGCATCTCCATCGGCATTGAAGACTGGCAGGATCTGGCCGAGGACTTCGAGCAGGCGCTGGAAGCGGTTTAGCTCGCGATGTGCCCGGTTACTCCACTCCGGCGGCGGCTTTCGGCCGGAGGCGCTCGCGCATCCATGCCCGCGCAAAGCGCAGGTCGCGTTCCGCCGTCGCCCGGGATATCCCCTCGACGCCGGCCGCTTCCTCTACCGAGCATCCCAGAAAAATAGTCAGGTCCATCAGGCGCACCTTGCGGGAATCCAGTTCCGCCAGTTCGTCCATCGCGCGGTTGAAGTCCAGCATTTCCTCGCCCGACGCGTCGATCCAGCTCATCTCCTCGCTTAACGGCACACGCACGGCGCCAGAGCCGCGCTTTTGCGCACGGCGATCCCGCGCGCGATTCCGCAGGATCAGCCGCGTTAGATAGGCGGCAAAGGAGTAAAACTGTTCGCTGCGGTCCATGTCCACTTTACGCTGCCGGCTGAGCACCAGATAAAGCTCGTGCACCAGCGCGGTTGCCTGCAGTGTGTGCGCGGCGCGCTCGTGGCGCAGGAACGAATCGGCAAGGTAGCGTAGACGGGGATAGGCGGCCTCGACGATCCGGTTGACTGAGTCCAGGTCGCCTCCTTTCCAGGCCTGGATCAGGAGAGTGAGGTCCGCCTGTGTATTCATGTCCATTCGATGCGCGATCCTGATTTTATCCCACCGCCGCAGCCCCAGTGAGGGAGTTCGGCAGCGTTCCGCTCATACCATATATATTTCCGGCAACTCCATGGGGGGAAGGGATCGTGATTTTATGAAACCATGCGCCATCGCAATCTTGTGCGCTGGGGCTTTGCTTGCCCAGACGACGGTTCCGAACGTCGCCGGGAAATGGAGTGTTAGCGCCACCTCCGCCATCTACCCGCTCAGCTTCCAGGCGGCTGTCCCGGTGAGCCAGAGCGGCGGCTCAATCTCCGGCCAGGCGACATTTTCCGGGAGCCCGTGCGCGCAAAGCGGCGCGATGAGCGGAACCGTCTCGACAAACGGCTCCGTCACGTTCACCTTGAACGAAAACGGCCAGATCGTCTCTTTTTCCGGTAAGGTCGGAGCGGATGGGCACTCCGCTAACGGGACCTATACGGCGCCGGCGGGAGGCTGCACGAACGGAGATAGCGGAGTCTGGTCGGCTACGGGACTGGCTTCCGCCTTGCCAACCCCGCACTTTCCCATCGACATCACCGGTATTGCAACTAACCCCTGGACGATCTTCTCCGGCGGCAATACGGTCCCGGTAGGGAACCAGCAATACAACAACCTGCCTTTCCATATCCCCACTGGGAAGAACAATGCCTGGATGGGATGGGGCGACGCGGTCACCACCGCAATGGTGCGGCCCAACGTGGTGGGCGCAACCACCGTGTACACGCTGATCGGCACCGTGTGGGGGCAACCCGGCCCTACCCCCTACATTTCGTTAACGTTTACCGGTAGTGGAGGCGCCACATACACCAGGAATCTGGTGGGCGGGGTCGACGTTCGCGACTTCAATGGTCCCTCCCCGTTTACCGATTCCATCAACAACACCTCGACCATCAACGTCTGGACGGGACCAGTCTACGACGGGACCCATTATCACCGGCTCGACGAGCAGATCATCGCGCTACCGTCAGCCTTCGCCTCGCAGACATTAACCGCGGTGACCATCACGGACTCGGGGAAAAATCCAAACTTCCAGCGTGCGATTCTGTCCGCCGTCACCGTTGACGGAATCGCCGCTCCCAGCGGGCTCACCATTTCCGGCGGAAACAACCAGAGCGGACCCGGCGGTGCCGCGCTGCCTGCGAATCTGACCGTGACCGTGAATGGAACCGGAGGCGCCCCGATTCCCGGGGTTCTGGTGGACTTTGCCGTGACGTCGGGATCGGCGACGCTCAGCGCGGCCAGTGCCGTTTCGGGTGCCGACGGATCGGCGAGCACCGGCGTCACCCTGGGGAACACATCCGGCAAAGTAGTCGTTACCGCGACCATCGAAGGCAGTTCGCTTCCGGGAGCGCAATTCACCGTTACCGTGATCGACCCGAAATGCCCCATCCCGCCGCCGGTCATTACATCGGTCAAGTCAGCCACCGATTACGGCGGCTTGGCCTCGTTCGCCCCCGGATCCTGGCTGGAGATCAAGGGCACGAACCTGACCATCGATGCCAACCCGCGGCAGTGGGCGGTTTCCGACTTTCAAGGGCCCAGCGCGCCGACAAATCTGGACGGCTCCGGCGTTTCGATCGACGGCCACCTGGCCTTCGTCAGTTACATCAATTCGGGCCAGATCAACGCACAAGCGCCCGCCGATGCCATGCTTGGACCCGTACCCATCACTGTCACCACCTGCGCGGGCACAAGCTCCAGCGTCAGCCTGCCGCAGGCCTCGGCCGTTCCTGGCGTTTTGGCGCCGGCCAGTTTCAACATCGGCGGCAAGCAGTACATGGCCGCGACCTTTGCCGATGGGGTGACGTTCGTCGGCAACGTGGGATTGATTGCCGGAGCGCCCTTCCGCCCGGCGAAACCCGGAGACACCATCATCCTCTACGGCATCGGATTCGGCCCGGTGACGCCGGCGCTTTCGCCCGGGGTGGTGGTCTCCCAAACCAACAGCATCCCGAACCTGAGCGTGAGTTTCGGCGCGACGCCCGCCTCCGTCAGCTATGCGGGCCTGGCCGGTGGCTTCATCGGCTTGTACGAAATTTACCTGGTTGTGCCCCAGGTGCCCGACGGCGACTATCAGGTCAACATCAGTGCCGGCGCGACGCCGGTTCCCCAAATCGTCTATTTGACCGTACATCAGTAAAACCTCCGTGAGGGGATTTCACGCGATTTCGCTCATTTCCAGATGAGCCGCTGTGTGTTCGACCCTTCGGGCCGGCGCGCGCGAGGAACTTTTCGGGGTAGAGGAGCAAAATGAATCAGGTTCATAAATGGTCCCTGGGACTTCCGCTGCTGGCCGCCCTCGCGGCACCAGTATATGGGGCGCTCGGGTGTTCGGGAACATTTTCGCAAATAGTCCTTTGTACCGGTCCCACCGGGTACTGGCCGCTGAACGGCAACGCCAATGACGCCAGTGGAAACGGCTGGAACGGAACTCTCAATGGAGTTACGTTCGTGGCCGGAGGACCGCCCACGGCTACCGGCAACCAGGCGGGGGTGTTCAACGGGTCCTCCTATATCTCGATGAATACGACGGCCACTGGAACCGCCTTCGATACGATCGAGTACAACACCTCCTGGTCCATCGTGTCGTGGGTGAAAACGACCACCACAAATGGCCACTTTTTTCTGGCGAAACAGCAGAATAGCACTCCCTTTCGCGGGTGGGAACTCACTGACCCAGGCGTGATCATGGAGAGCTTCGATAACGGCAACAACGCGCAGTTTCTCATCGACGGCGTCGGCGCCATCACCAATACGATCGGTGACGGATCATGGCACTTCGTGGTGGCTACTTACAACGGCAACGACTCCATCACAGGCTTCACCCTCTACGTGGACGGAGTTCCCGTCGCAACCCAGGTGATTCACGATGGCGTCCGGAACTTCGACATGAACACCCTGGGCGCAAACACCATCGTCAACAACGCCCCCGTGACGATCGGCGCGCGCCAAAACGGAGGCGTCGCCTTCACCGGGCAACTGGCGGAACTGGCGGTCTTCACTACGCAGCTTTCCAGCGGCCAGATCTCGGCGATGTACACCGCCGCTGTCCCACCGCCGCCCTCCACACCCACTCCCTCCAGCGCGATCCTGGTGATGCTCGGCCTTGGCGCCGCGGGTCTTTTTGCGATTTGGCGGACGCGGCTGGGCCGCGCCTGATGTCTTTCGCTCTATGAGATGATGGCGGCGATGGAAAACCCGCCGTCTCTGCCTTTGGATATGGACCAGAAGTATTTCCGCCGCCTGGAAACGATGTTCCATGCCGCTCTGCAGCTTCCCAGAGGCTTCGAGCGGGACGCCTTTCTGGAGCGGGAGTGCACAGGCAAACCCGAGGCTCATTCCCAGGTCCTGGCATTGATCCAGGCCGACGAGCAGCCGGTCTTCGCGCCAGCGGCCGTTACCGAAGAGTCTCCGGCCCCCGCCGAACTGCCCTCTTTCGGCGTCTTCCAAGCGGATGAGATCCTCGGCCGCGGCGGCTCCGGCGTGGTGTATCTGGCCCATCGCACGGATGGGCATTTCGAGCAAGCCGTCGCCGTAAAGGCCCTCCTGCCGGAAGCCGCCGCCGGAGTCTTCCACGAAGGCTTCCTACGAGAGCGCCGCATTCTGGCCGCGCTGCACCATCCGGGAATCGCGCAGGTGCTCGACGGAGGATTCCGCCCGGACGGCGCGCCCTACCTTGTGATGGAATACATCGAGGGCCGGCGCATCGACACCTATTGCCGCGAGCGCCGCCTCAGCCTGAGCGAGCGCATCGCGCTGTTCCTTACGGTCTGCGACGCCGTGGCGTTCGC
This sequence comes from Acidobacteriota bacterium, assembly GCA_037439565.1. Taxonomy (GTDB): domain Bacteria; phylum Acidobacteriota; class Terriglobia; order Bryobacterales; family Bryobacteraceae; genus Palsa-187. Next base: position 54,809 of record JBBIVT010000011.1, read on the forward strand.
CCATCGCCATCTGGTGGTTCATCTGGATCTGAAACCATCGAATATCCTGGTCACCGCCGACGGCCGCGCCAAGCTGCTCGATTTCGGGACCGCCAAGATTCTGGACGCCTCTGACAACTCCGTGACGCAATCTATGGCGACCCCTCGATACGCCAGCCCGGAGCAACTGCGCGGGGAGCGGGCCAGCGTCGCCTCCGATATTTACTCGCTCGGGATTGTTCTGGCGGAACTAGTAACGGGCAAGTGGCCGCTCGGCGACCCGGATTCGCGGATTCAGACGCTGCGCCGCGCCGCGGAGAATGTCCCGCCGCGGCCGCTGGCGCCGCAAGTCACCGCCGAGCAAGCCGTATCCTGCCGGATGCCGTTAAGCCAGCTTCAACGCGCCATTTCAGGGGATCTCGGGGCAGTCCTCCTCAAAGCCCTGGAAGCCCAGCCCGACCGGCGTTACCGGTCCGTGGATGAATTCGCCCAGGATCTTCGAAATTTCGCCGCCGGATTGCCCGTCCTGGCGCGGCCCCAGACCCACTCCTATCGAGCCGCGCGGTTCCTTCAGCGCAACCGCGGAGCCGTCGCCTCGGCATCCCTGGTTGCGCTGGTGATCCTTGTACTGGGCGCCTATGCATGGATCCAGCAGCGCCGGTCCGTCGAAGAAGGCCGGCGCGCGCAGCAACTCAACAGCTACCTCATGCGGCTTCTGCAGTCCACCAATCCCAGCTTCGGCGGGAGGCGGGACCAGACCGTGGGCGAACTGGTTGAACTCGCCCTTTCCCAGGCCGACAGTATGCTTGCCGATCAACCGGCCGCCAAGGCCGAGCTCGGCTTGATGGCCGGCGGACACCAAGTGTTCACGAGCGGCCTTTCCGCCGCCACGGCGACTCTTTCCAGCGCGGTGGATGCGGCGCGGCGCTCCGGCGACCCAGGGATTCTGGCGGCGACGCTGGCTTACAAGTCGGCCCTCGAAGGAGAGGGGGGCGCATGTCCGGCCGCCGTCGCCGACATGGGCGAAGCTACCAGGCTGGTGGATCGAAACGCCGCTCGGATCAGACGCGAATGGCTGGTCACTCACGCATTCAATCGAGCCGTTGTCGCCAGTTGGTGCGGTGCGACTCACGACGAATCCGTGGCCCTTGCGGGCAAGGCCCTGGAGCTCGCCCGCTCGATTCCGGAGAACAGCTTGGAAGAATCCACGCCGCCGGCCATCCTGCGCTCCTTCGCTCTGCTTCTTTCCGCGCTCAACGAAGGCTGCGCGGCCGGGGAATCCAGACGCGCCGAGGCATTCGGCATTCTGGAAAGGCACGGCGGCCTACTCTACGCCGAGGCCGCTCTTTGGCGGCAGCGGGGATTGTGTTCCGTCCGAGGTGGACGATTTGAAGACGGCGCCGCGGAATTGGGGAAAGCGGTGGATTTGGAGGTCCGGTCTCTTGGCGCAGCCTATCCGGAAACGCTGGAGCTACGGGGAGAATACGCCTATGCGCTGGCGCTCGCCCGCAAACCGGAGGCGGTAGCCGAAGCCCGCCTCGCGCTGAACACGGCGGAGTGCAGCCGTTGGCCGGCCGACTGCGACCAGGCCCAATCCTACGCCGCCCAGGCTCTGGCCGCCATGGACCACGGCGATGAGGCGCGTCCGGCGCTGGATCGACTGACAGGCAAGCCCGCCTTTGCGCCGGCGGTCGAGACCTGCCGCTTCGTCATCGCCGCCGGGCGGGGCCTCGCGAATGAATCCGATCGGGAGGCTGCGCAAAAATTCAAGGACCGTGTTCCCGCCGGATCCCTCTGGCGGCAAAAAATCGAGGCTGCCTTAGCCGCCTCCGCGCATCGATAGATGCTCCGCGAACTTCATGGCCGGATCGCGCTGGCGCCGGAAGCGGTTTAGCCGCGTTTTCGCCCAGCTGGACGAGTCCCGCTCACCCGATGAGCTGTCGTTCGAGGGCGCTACTTCTTCACCACGCTCACCGTGATCTGCGACGGGTACTGCCGGGAATGATGCACCTGGTTGTGTGCGACGATCCCTTCGGTTTCGTCGTAATTGTTGCCGCCGGTATTCATATTGCGGTCGAAGCGCGGAAAATTGCTGCTGGACACTTCCACGCGGATGCTGTGGCCGGCGGCGAAATAGTTGCTGGTGGTCAGAGGCTGCAGCGTCACCTTGTACACCTTGCCCTTTTCCATAAACGCCACCGGCTTGTCGTAGCCGTTGCGATATCGCACTCGTTGAATCGTTTCATCAAGGTTGTAGGCCGGGCCGTCCGGCGCGACGTCGATAAGCTTCACCGTGAAATCGGTATCCTTGACATCCGACGACACATACAGCGTCACGTCGATCGGGCCGCTGACTTCCGTCCCCGTTTTGAACGGTTCCGTCGTGTAGACCAGGATGTCCGGACGCTCCTCCATCTTGCGCTGATCGAAAGCGCCTCCCTGGACCGCATTGCCTGTGCAGCAGACGTTTCCTCCATAAGACATCACCGCTTCGCGCGGATCGTAGATGAACCCGTCCGGTTTATCTACGTTTGGAGGCCCTCCGGCGAGCGTCCCGTCGCCGTGCAGCGTGTTGGCCTTGCCGCCGCTCGAAAGATAGAATGTCAGCGGCGCTGCGCCGCGCGGAGGCCACGTATCCGACGTTTCCCATTTATTCGCGCCCATCACGAAATACTTCACCTTGGGCATTTTTTCCAGAACGTGATTGTCCTCACCCTTGAGGAAGTGATCGAACCAGGCATAGGTCATGTCCGAATAATCCAGACGAGCGTCGCCCATGCTGCGCTCGCCGACCTTCGTGTCTTCGGTGGCCCGCGTGTAGGAGCAGTGCAGCGTCGGCGCGATCACCGCGTATTGCTCATTGGCGATATCCGGCCGCGCGTTCTTGCGCGTGGAATTATACGCGGCGAGATTCGGCCCCACGCTCACGTCGTACCAGGACATAAACCAGAAGCCGGGCACATTGATCACGTGATCTTCGTGCCACAGTCCGCCCTTGTACCAGGCCGGATCGTTGGGTGCGCGCTTGATCATTGCGCCGCCGGTATCCACCGGCATGGCGTCGGCGAAGATGCCGCGTGGCCCGTCGACGGCCCTCATAATATCCATCTCCGGCAGATGCCGCAGCGCCTTCGACCAATCCACGGGAGGCAGTTGCTGCGCTAAGTCGAACGCCTTCGAGGCGCGGATCAGTTCCTCGCGGGGCGTATCGGGCGGGAACATCGGGCGGACCTGATTTTGCTCGCCATAGAGCCAGGCGATGAACAGCATCTGCACCGCTCCGCCACGATACCAGTTGCCCTGCTCGTAATACGGACCCACTTTTCCTACTCCTGCGCCGAAGCCTTGCGGGATCATCGCGGCGTAGGAAGGAATGCCCCTGCCGGCCACGCCCAACTGCCACTCCGCCGTCGACGAGCAGCCGATGGTACCCACCTTTTTATTCGACCAGGATTGCGAGCTGATCCAGTTGAACTCGTCCTCGCCATCGGTCAGGGGCGGCCCGAGAATGTCGTAATTCCCCTCGGAGAAAAAGTGGCCGCGCTCGTTCATTTCCACATAGGCGTAGCCGCGCTTGACGGCTTCGAGCTCGGCGGTCATCGCGCGCGGCGCGCCCGTGCGCACGTCCCAATAATTGAAGTTATACGGCGTGCGGACGAAGATCGTGCCCACCGTTTTCGACGAGTCCTTGGGACGGTAAATGTCCGCGGCCATGCGCTTGCCGTCGCGCATGGGGATCATGACTTTGCGTTCGATGATGGCGATGGACTCAAGCTCGGCCTCGGTGGCGTTGCGCTCCGCGCGAATTTTCTCCAGGTCAGCCCCGCCGCCGCGCCCTTGCGCGGGAGCGCTGGGAACCATCCAAAATGAGAGTCCTGCGACGGCGATGAGAGCGGCATACCAGTGGAGTTTTCGCATTCCGCTAGTGTACACAGTTTGGAAATGTTGCAGTGGCCGGACACCGGGGCGAAAATACCGGCCCCGTGGACACACCTGCGCGCGAAGTACGCCCTCTGAACCTCGCGCCGTGATGCAGGCCAACGTCCTCAAGAGCGGCCAGGTAGACCAGGATTCCCGCCTGCAAAAATTCAAGTGGGCTTGTGGCGCGGACTTCAGTCTGCCGCACCGGCATCAGCCGGCGTTTTATGTGTTGAACACCGGTTCAGGCCGATGTTGCAGGCTAAAAGCTTGCGCCTCTTCACAAAGCGAACTTCCGCAAGTAGGGGCTAGCCTCCTTTGCGAATCACTTCGACGCCCATATACGGGCGCAGTGCCTCCGGTACCACGACACTGCCGTCTTTTTGCTGATAGTTTTCGATAATCGCCAGCCACGTGCGGCCCACGGCGAGTCCGCTGCCGTTCAGTGTGTGCGCAAAGTCCGATTTCTTCGCGCCGCCTTTCATGCGGATGCCGGCACGGCGGGCCTGGAACGCCTCAAAATTGGAGCACGACGAAATTTCCTTGTAGTCGTTCAAACCCGGCAGCCACACTTCGATGTCGTACGTCTTCGCCGAGCTAAAGCCCATGTCGCCGGTGCAAAGGCAAACGGTGCGGAACGGCAGGCCGAGGCGCACCAGAATATCCTCGGCGTCATGCGTCAGCGCCTCGAGTTCTTCGTAGCTCGATTCAGGGCGCGCAAACTTCACCAGCTCGACCTTTTGAAACTGGTGCTGGCGGATGATGCCGCGCACGTCGCGCCCGTAACTGCCCGCCTCACTGCGGAAGCACGGCGTATAGGCGCAATACTTGATCGGCAGCTTCTCGAAGTCCAGCGTCTCGTTGGCGTGGAGATTTGTCACCGGCACCTCAGCGGTGGGCGCGAGATAGTAATCCGTGCCCTGGATCTTAAACAGATCCGCCTCGAACTTCGGCAACTGGCCCGTGCCATACAGGCTGGCCGAGTTGATCATGAACGGCGGCAGCACCTCGGTATAGCCGTGCTCTTTCGTATGCACGTCGAGCATGAAGTTGATCAGCGCGCGCTCCA
>JBBIVT010000011.1:59874-61210 GCA_037439565.1 Acidobacteriota bacterium
TAGCCGTGCTCTTTCGTATGCACGTCGAGCATGAAGTTGATCAGCGCGCGCTCCAGCTTCGCGCCCATGCCGAAATAAACGGCGAAGCGCGCGCCGGTGATCTTGGCGGCGCGCTCGAAGTCGAGAATGCCGAGTTCGGGGCCCAGGTCCCAATGCGCCTTGGGAGTAAAGTCGAACGTCTTCGGCACGCCAACGCGCCGGACTTCGAGGTTATCTTCGGCCGACTTGCCGGCGGGTACGGATTCATGAGGGATATTCGGGACACCCGCGAGCATCTCGCGGAATTGTTCGTCGAGCGCTTTGGCCTGTTCGTCAAAAGCCGTGATCTGGCCGTCCAGTTCCCGCACGGCGGCCTGGCGAGCGGACGTGTCTTCACCGGCCTTGCGAAGCTTGCCGATTTCCTGCGATTCGGCTTTGCTTTTGGCTCTGAGCTGCTCGGATTGGGTGACCGCGGCGCGGCGGTCGGCGTCCAATTTGCGAAATGCCTCCACGTCGAGCGTGAAACCACGGTCCGCCAGACGCGCGGCGGTTGCATCCAGGCTGGTTCGGAAGACGGAAAGATCGTGCATTTCTTTTATGATGGCAGGGCATGACCCCAGCCCACAAGGCGGACGCATGAACCAACGCCGCCTTGACCGGATTCACGATGAGGAAAGAAATGCCGCCGGGCCTATCGGGCGGCGATCTCGACCCAAGCTTGACCCACCGGCAGACCGGTGTAGTCCGCTCGCGGGCGGATCAGGCGGTTGTTGTGATACTGCTCCAGCACATGCGCCGTCCAGCCGGACATGCGGCTCACCGCGAAGATCGGCGTGAAAATGTCGATCGGAATGCCGAGCGAATAGTAGGTGGACGCGGAGTAGAAATCGACGTTGGCGTTCAGGCCCTTGGCTTCCTTAATATATTTTTCGATCTTGGCCGAGGTCTCGTACAGATCGACGTGGCCGGTGCGCTTCCCGACTTCTTCGCTCAACTCCGCCAGATGCGTGGCGCGCGGGTCAGTCGTCTTGTAAACGCGATGGCCGAAGCCCGGGATCTTGATCTTGTTTGCCAGGCGGTTCTTCACCATGTCGATGGCCTTGTCGGCGGTGCCGGCTTCCAGCAGCATCTTGATGACGTCCTCGTTCGCGCCGCCGTGCAGAGGCCCTTTCAGCGCGGCGATGCCCGCGGTCGCGGCGGAGTAAATATCGGATAGCGTCGCGGCCACCACGCGCGAGGCGAAAGTGGAGGCGTTCAGCTCATGATCGGCATGCAGCGTCAGCGCGATGTCGAAAGCCTTCTCCATCACTTCGTCGGGCTTCTTACCGGTAAGTGTGTAGAGGAAATTGGCCGCGAA
>JBBIVT010000012.1:0-5531 GCA_037439565.1 Acidobacteriota bacterium
CGCAGCAGTATTTGATCCAGGATTCGCTGCTCCAACGCTTCGATGTAGACGGCGATGTCGGGCAGTTCCGGCACAGGGTTGGATTCTCAGACTATCAAATGGGCGTCATGTATGGCGGGCCGCTAGCGGAATGTCCGCAGGTGCGGCTGTTCCAGATGCGGCAGCGCGTTGAACGTGTCGAGCGAAAGGCGGTCGCGTGAAAACGTAAACTCGGTGATCGAGCAGTTCTTTACCCGCCAGTTGATCTCCAAGAAGCTGCGCTCGTGCCCAGCGATGGCGGCTTGCACCAGCACGCTCACCGGACCGCCGGAGGTGAACAGTGCCACGTTGCGATTCGACGGGCCTTCCTGCAATCGGCGCAGCGCGCGCAACACGCGAGTGCGGAACACGCTCCAGGTTTCCACCTCCGGATGCTCCGCGGCGGCCATCCAGGAAAGCATCGCGGGCTCGAAGACTTTTTGAAATTTGCGGTTGCGGTCCGCGCCCGGCTCCAGCTCATACGGCGGTGCGAAGTGATGCAGAATGCCGTTGGCGTCGTACTCGTTCCAGTCGTCCGAAACTTGCGGCGGGCCGATTGCCAGTTCGGCCGTCTGGCGCTGCCTTTGGAGAGTTCCGCTCCAAACTTCATCGAACGTGACGCCCAGTCGCTGCCAATACTCGGCCAGCGTGCGCGCCTGTTCCTCGCCCAGCGCCGATAATTGATCCGGGTTGCTGTCGAAGGGGCGGGCTTGTCCGTGGCGGACGACGGTCAGCGTGCTCATTTACCGGACTTCGCCAGCTCCCACTTGGCGATGGACTCCATGTGCACTTCGTCCGGTCCGTCGGCCAGGCGCAGCGTGCGCGAGTTGGCCCACATCGCGGCAAGCTCGAAATCCTGGCAGACGCCCGCCGCGCCGTGCGCCTGGATCGCGCGGTCGATCACGCGCAGCGCGACGTTCGGTGCGATCACTTTGATCATGGCGATCTCCGTCTTCGCCGCCTTGTTGCCCACGGTGTCCATCATGTGGGCGGCTTTGAAGACCAGCAGGCGCGCCTGATCGATCTCCATGCGGGATTGCGCGATATCGGCCCGAATGGTACCCATTTCGGCGATCGCGCGGCCAAAGGCCACGCGGCTTTTCACGCGGCGGCACATCAGATCCAGCGCCCGTTCGGCCTGTCCGATCAGCCTCATGCAATGATGAATGCGCCCAGGTCCCAGCCGGCCCTGAGCGATCTCAAAGCCCCGGCCCTCGCCCAGCAGAATGTTCGACACGGGGACGCGGACGTTCGTGAACGTCATCTCGGCATGTCCATGCGGCGCATGGTCGTAACCGTAGACGTGCAGCATTCGGTCGATCTTGATGCCCGGCGTGTCCAGCGGGATCAGAATCATGGACTGCTGCTTATGTTTCGGCGCAGAAGGGTCGGTCTTGCCCATGAAAATGGAAATCTTGCACCGCGGATCGCCGCCGCCGGAGGACCACCACTTTGTTCCGTTGACGATGTAGTCGCCGCCGTCGCGCACGATACTTGCCTGGATGTTCGTGGCATCGGACGACGCCACGTCTTTTTCCGTCATGGAAAAACAGGAGCGGATTTTGCCGTTTAGCAGGGGCTTCAGCCACTTCTCTTGCTGTTCCGGCGAGCCGTAGCGCGCCAGCACTTCCATGTTGCCCGTATCGGGCGCGGAGCAGTTGAACACTTCCGGCGCCATCGCGGACCGGCCCATGATTTCACATAACGGCGCGTATTCCAGATTGGTCAAGCCCGCGCCGTGCTCGTGTTCCGGCAGAAAGAGATTCCAAAGCCCCGCCGCTCGAGCTTTGGGTTTCAGCTCCTCAATCGCGTGGACCGGCTGCCAGCGATTTTCGGCGATCTCGCGATAGTAGCGGGTTTCATTGGGATAAATATGCTCGTCCATGAACGCGGCCAGGCGCTCCTGCAGATCCTTCACCTTGGAAGAATGTTCGAAGTTCATAGGTGCATCTATATTATCGGAATGTCCGCAACCGCGCTTCGCTCAGATGGGGCGTCGCGTTCAGCGTGAACAAGCGCGCTTCGCCGTGGACGCGCAGCGTGGTGACCGACGTGTTGAACATCACGGCGGCCAGCCACATGGCTCGGCCATCGGCGATTTCCAGCGTCCTTGCCGCAGCGATGCCGATGGGGGTGGCCGAGGTGAACACGGCGACGTTGCCTTCGTGCGCGGCCTCGATCACGCGATCCAGCGAGCCGTTGATCCGCGCGACAAACGCGGACCACGATTCGCCGGAATATTCGTAGCGGCCGTCGACCCATGCGCGGACGCACTTCCGGTCGCAATCGTTCCATTTTCGATGCACCGGGGCGTCCTGCGCGCCGCGGCTTTCCGCGATCTCGCGCTGCATTTCTTTGTATTCGATCCGGAATTGTTCATCGTCGCGGGCCAGGTGGGGCGCGAACTCACGATAGACCTGGGAAAGGTCGAACTCATCCCAGCCGGGCTCGATGATCACCTTCGCGCCGGGCAACACCTCCATCGCAGTGGCCTGCTGGCGCGCCAGGGAGCCGGAATAGACGGCGCTGAACGGCGTTTCCCGCAGATGTTTCCCGAGTAGGCGGGCCTGCGCGCGGCCCAAATCCGAAAGGGAGTCGTAATGTTCGCGCGTACCCGCCTGTCCATGGCGGACAAGATAGAGGACGCTCAACGCTCTGCCTCCGGAAGGAACCAGCAGGCGCCGCACATCGCCAATGCGAGGAATGCGCTGTTCCATTCGTCCCCGTTATGAAGGTCCGCCGCCACGCGAGGCGCATGCAACGTCACCACCCAGACCAGGAACATCAACCCCAGCAAGTTCGAAAACAGCCGCAGCCGCCACCGGATTGTGATGGAGATTCCCGCCGCGGCCATCGCGAGGCCGGTGAACCAGGCGAGGAATAAACGCGCCGGCATCCAGTGCGGAATCAGCGACGCGATGAAGGCGGGTACCTGGAAATGAGCGACGCCAAACACGATCATCGTGGCTCCGAACACGGCGCGGTACGGTCCGTGAAAGCCGCCGAGCAGAAGCGCCGCGCAGCCGATGGCGAGAGGCTCCAGCAGCACCGTCCGCTCACCGATATCGCCGATGACGCGGTTGATCCTCGGCAGATGCGCAAAAATCACGCCCGCGAAATAGATCGCGCCGACGGCGAAAGCGCCCCATCGGAGCCATACCCCGGAGGCGATGCTCAGCCCGCCCGCGATCAAGAGCACGCCCATTAGATACGCCCACAATGTATGCGCGAAAATCCATTTCGGCGTCAATTCCACGCCAACCACGAATCCCTTGTAATAGATATTCTGAACTCCGAACGCGATGATCGAGATCGCGAAGAGCAATCGTCCGGCGGCCGGCAGCGTTTTCACTTTGCTTTCTCCACCATGGCCGCCGCAAGTTCCGTCAATGCGTTCACGCGCCGGTCGAACGCCGCGAACCGCTCGTCGCTCGTCTGGCCCTTCCAATAACGGTAATAGATCTGTTGCAGAATCACGGCGAGCTTGAACACTCCCAGGACTTCATGCCAGCGCAGCGCGGAAAGGTCGCGGCCGGTCTTTTCGAAATAATGCGCCACGAATTCGTCGCGCGTGTACCATCCCGGGCCCGACGTCAACGCTTCCTGTCCGACGCCCGGCACGGCCGCCGAACTCCAATAGCAGAGCGTCAAGCCGAGGTCGCACAGGGGATCTCCGATCGCCGTCATCTCCCAATCGAGCACGGCCGCGATCCGGTCCGGAGACGATTCGTCGAGCATTACGTTGTCCAGCTTGAAATCGTTGTGCACCAGCGATGGCGGGCCGGACGGAGGAATCGTCGCCGCCAGCCACGCCATCACGCGGTCCATTTCCGGACTCGGCTTGGTCCGCGCGCGCTCCCAGCGGTCTGACCAGCCCTTCACTTGCCGAGCGACGAATCCTTCTGGCTTGCCCATCGCGATAAGCCCGGTTTCCCGGACGTCGACGGCGTGGAGTTGCACCAGGCAATCCACCACGGCGCGGCTGATGCGGCGCGCATAGTCGTGATGCGCGGCGATTTCCGGCGGGATCCGATCCCGCAGCACGATGCCTCGCCGCCGCTCCATCAGAAAAAAGGGCGCGCCGATGATGGAAGCGTCCTCGCAGACCAAATAGACCTCGGGCGCGGGAGCGAAATGCGGATGCACCGCCTCCAGCACGCGCGCTTCGCGCACCATGTCGTGAGCCTTGGGCGCCACCGGACCCAGGGGCGCGCGGCGCAGCACCAACTCACGTCCGGCGATTCTCAAAAGGTAGGTCAGATTCGAGTGGCCACCGCGGAATTGCTGGATCACAATCCCGTGCTCGACTCCCTCAATTCTGCCGGCCAAATAGGAGCTTAGCGCCCCGGCATCGATCTCTTCCCCTGCGCGGACAGACGTGGTCTCGGTGAGCATCGAGTTTATTCTAATAGAATCGCATTACTCTCGAATGGCAGCGATTGAATGTATAATCCTCGGCAGTCAGGAAGGGAGGAAGCGATGAAGAGACTCGCTCTCGTATTGGTGGCCAGCAGCGTCCTATGGGGCGCAGATAAGGTTGAAATTCTACGCGACGAATACGGCGTGCCGCATATCTTCGCTTCTACTGCCGCCGGCGCTGCGTTCGCCTCCGGTTACGCCCAGGCTCAGGACCGGCTGGAAGAAATGCTGCGCAACTACCGAAAGGCCGAAGGTACGATGGCAGAGGCGTTCGGTCCGGATTGGGTCTTTCACGATTACCGACAGCGCGTCTGGCGCCACCGCCAGGTTGCCGAGCAGCACTACAAAGACCTCGATCCCAAGTTACGCGCCATCTGTGAAGCGTTTCAGGCGGGTGTGAAGAAGTTCATGCAGGAACACCCCGAGCAGGTTCCCGCCTGGGCGCCCAAGCTTGAACCATGGCAGATTGTTGCGCTCGGCAGGTATATCATCTGGGGCTGGCCGGAAGGGGAAGCCGCGGAGGACTTGATTCGCGGCGGAGTGCAGCCCGACCCTGTCGCATACCACGGGTCGAACGAGATGCTGCTCGCGCCGTTTCGAACGTCCATGCATGCGCCGATTGCCGTAGTGGATCCGCACTTGAGCTGGTACGGCGAATTTCGGTTTTACGAGATGCGCATCTACGGCGGAGAGCTGAACTTCTCTGGCGCGGCGATTCTGGGAATGCCCTTTCCGTCGCTCGGCCATAACCGGTACCTTTCGGTCGCGATGACGACCGGCGGTCCTGACACCTCGGATGCCTTCGAGGAGGAAGTGAAGGACGGCAAGTACCGATTCAAGGACGAATGGCGGCCTTTGGAAGTGCGCACCGAGCGTATCGGCGTCAAGGTCGGCAATGAGATGAAGTGGCAGGATGTCCGCATCGAATCGACGCATCACGGGCCGATCGTCGCGCATAAGGACGGTAAAGCCTATTCGATGGCGATTCCTTATTCGAACGAATACAAGCTGATCGACACCGCATGGAAAGTGGCCACTTCACACAACCTCGCGGAAGCCAAGAAGGCATTTGCGGATCTGCAATACATGTCGCA
>JBBIVT010000012.1:5631-30144 GCA_037439565.1 Acidobacteriota bacterium
CCGCACCAGCGCGCGGCCATGATGGTGGACCTGCTGGACGCTGCCAGGAATGTGACGGCGGAGCAAGCCATCGGCATCGCATTCTCTCCGCAGGTATGGCACGCGGAACTGTGGCAGGAACGCATCCGGAAAGCGGTTCCGGAGAGCGAGTTCGGAAAGACGATCGCAAACTGGGACCGGCGCAGCGACGCCAATTCCCAGACGGCGCTTGCCTATTACCTGTTCAAGATGGCGCTTGGGCCCAATGCCCGCGCGGTCGATCCGCCGCAAAACCTGACGGACGAGGCCATCCGTGCCGCGATGGATAAGGCCGAGCAGCGTTTGAAATCCGAGTTCGCGCCGGATGCCACGTTTGGAACTCTATTTCGTGTCGGACGGCAGGGTGGCAAACAGACGTGGCCTGTGAGCGGTGGTTCTCTGGCGGAAGCCGGGATGGCGACGCCGCGTGCCATAGGGTTCAAGAAGATCGGCAACGAAATGGTGGGCCAAAGCGGCCAGACATCGACTCAAATTGTGATCCTGACGAAGCCGCCTCAGTCTTACATGGTGATCCCGCTGGGCGAGAGCGATCATCCGGACTCCGGTCACTTTGACGATCAGGCGGAAAAGCTCTTCAGCAGAAGCCAGGCGAAATCGACGTATTTCCTGAATCGCAAGGAACTGGAAAAACACGTTACGACGCGAACCGCACTGACGTTCTGAGGCTTCAAACGGACAAATTGCCCTGTCCTTCCGCCATGAAGGTGGCGGGAAATGCGAGCGAGTTCATTCTACACTGGCTGTATGCGATTTCTCGTCCTGCCGATCCTGGCGGCGCTTTGTCTGCCCGCCGCCGACATTGAGTCCAAGGTGACTCACGGCTATGCCGATTCAAACGGCGTGAAGATTCATTACGCGAGCTTGGGCAAAGGTCCGCTCATCGTGATGATTCACGGATTCCCCGATTTCTGGTACACGTGGCGGGATCAGATGGAGGCGCTTTCGGACAAGTACCAGTGCGTCGCCATCGATCAGCGCGGCTACAACCTGAGCGACAAACCGAAGGGCGTCGAAAACTACAAGGTCCAGCTACTGGTGGGCGACGTGATCGCCGTCATAAAATCACTGGGCCGGGAAAAGGCGATTATCGTGGGGCACGATTGGGGAGGCATGGTGGCATGGCAGGTGGCGCTTAATTTCCCGCAGATGACCGACAAGCTGATCATCCTCAATCTGCCTCATCCCAGGGGCCTGATGCGGGAGCTAGCCAATAATCCGGCGCAGCAGAAGGCCAGCCAGTACGCGCGCAATTTTCAGCAGCCGGGCGCGGAGAAGATGTTGAATGCGGAGCAGCTTACTTTCTGGGTGAAGGATCCTGACGTGCGCAGGAAGTATGTGGAGGCATTTAAGCGCTCCGATATCGAAGCGATGCTCAACTACTATAAGGCAAATTATCCGCGCGAGCCGTACACCGAGGACACATCGCCGGTGGTGAAGACGCAGATGCCCGTGCTGATGTTCCACGGTCTGGGTGATACCGCGCTACTGTCCGGCGCTCTCAACAACACCTGGGACTGGATGGGCAAGGATTTAACCCTGGTCACGATCCCCGGCGCAAGCCACTTCGTGCAACAGGACGCATCCGAAATGGTTTCGCGAATGATGAGGGCCTGGCTCGACCGATGACCACGAACGAAGTGCGCCATCACCTCGCTTACTCGGCGTGGGCATCCGGGAAATTGCTGGATGCCGCCCTGGCGCTCGATGAAGAGAAGCAGCGGCGCGACCTTGGGGTCTCGCACAAATCGCTGCTGGGGACGCTCGAGCACATTTTCTTCGCCGACCGCATATGGTGCGCGCGAGCGGTGGATCCGGCGATTGTCGGACCAGCGTTTGCTGAGTTCTCGCCTGGGGAAACGCTTGTCACCGAATGGCCGAAGGTTCAAAAGAGGTGGACGGACTGGGCCACGTCGATGAATGAGGCGGATCTGTTGAGGATCGTCGAGTACCAGGACATCCGGGGCAATGGGTACCGCACGCCGATGTGGCAGATCGTGCTGCATGTGGTCAATCATGCGACGCTGCATCGCGGGCAAGCCATGGGGATGCTGCGGCAATTCGGCGCTGCGCCGCCGCCTACGGATTTGATTTTTTACTATCGCGAACACAAGGTCGAATAAGGATGCATAAGCTCGCACTATTCCTGGTTTCCGGCGTTTTGCTGGCCGCGCAAAGCGGCGAGATCAAGCTACAGGTGGACGCCACCGACGCGCCTCGCCACCTGCTGCACGCTACGATGAACATTCCGGCCAAACCGGGGCCGATGACACTACTCTATCCGGAGTGGATTCCTGGCGAACACGGGCCGACGGGTCCAGTGGTGGATCTGGCGGGCCTGAAGTTCAGCGCCAACGGAAAGCTGGTGGCCTGGAGGCGTGACGCGGTAAACATGTACGCGTTCCACGTGGACGTGCCTGCCGGCGCAAGTTCTTTGGATGCGGCCTTCGATTTCGTATTGCCTCCCGAAGCGGGAGGATTTACCTCGGGCGCATCCGCCACCACGGAACTGGCGGTGTTGAACTGGAATCAGGTGCTGCTATACCCCCAAGGCGTCGCCTCGGATCAACAGCGGCTGCGGGCCAGTCTGAAGGTTCCGAACGGATGGAAATACGGCACCGCGCTGCCGATCGAGCGCGAGTCGGGGAATGAGATCCAGTTTCAGCCGTCGTCGCTTACCACGCTCATCGATTCGCCGGTGTCGGCGGGCGCTCATTACCGGACCATTGAACTCGGCTCCGATCTGGGCCCCTCGCATTATCTCCATATCGCGGCTGACAGTGATCGCGCGCTGGAGATCCCAGACGAAACCATCGAGCAATATAAGAACCTGGTGCGGGAAACCGGCGCGCTGTTCGGCGCGCGGCATTACCGCAGCTACCATTTCCTGCTCACGCTTAGTGATCACGTGGCCAGCTTCGGCCTGGAGCATCATGAATCGAGCGACGACCGCATCGGCGAACGGGGCATGATCGACGAGCCGGACCGGAAGGCCGAGGCCGACCTTCTGCCGCACGAGTTCACGCATTCCTGGAACGGCAAATATCGCCGCCCCGCGGGTCTCGCCACGCCGGATTACAGCGAGGCGATGAAGGGCAATTTACTTTGGGTTTACGAAGGCCTGACGCAGTACCTGGGTGAGATTTTGACGCCTCGCAGCGGTTTGCTGAGTGCGGACGAATTCCGGCAGGACCTGGCGATCACGGCGGCGGCGCTGGACAGAAAGGCAGGACGGACCTGGCGGCCGCTCGAAGATACCGCGGTTGCCGCGCAGCTTCTTTACGCTGCCCGCGAGGATTATTCCGCCTATCGCAGAGGCGTGGATTATTACGACGAAGGCACACTGATCTGGCTGGAGGCCGATGTGACCATCCGCCGGTTAAGCAACGGCACGAAGTCCCTAAACGATTTCTGCCGCTTGTTTCATGGCGGGCCAGGGGGCGCTCCGGCGCTGAAAACATACACGTTTGAGGATGTCGTGGCGGGCCTGAACGCCATACAGCCCTACGATTGGGAGGGCTTTTTTCATCAGCGCCTGGAATCCACCTCGCCGCGCGCTCCTCTGGGCGGTATCGAAAATGGCGGATGGAAGCTGACATATAGTTCTGCGCGCTCTGAAATGTGGCGCAATCGCGAGGACAAGAATAAACTGGCGAACCTGATGTATTCCATCGGGCTGATCGTGACCGAGGAGGGCGTCATCGGGGATGTGGCCGTCGGCGGACCGGCCCAGAAAGCCGGCGTTTCACCAGCGGTGAAACTGGTCGCGGTGAATGGCCGTCAGTTCAACACGGTCGTGCTGCGCGAGGCGATCGATGCGGCGGTGGGCAAGACCGCGCCCATCGAACTGCTGGTGAAGAACGGCGAGTATTATCAGACGTTCAAGGTGGATTACCACGGCGGCGCGCAGTATCCGCGCCTCACGCGCGACGAAAGCAAGCCCGACGTACTGTCGAAGATCATTGAGCCGCTGGCGAAAAAATAGAAGGCTGGCCCGATCGCACATGCAAGCGGAATTGCCTGCCCCACCACATCGCATCAGCAAGTGATTGAAGGGTGGGACAGGCGATTGCGCCTGTCGGATGAGTTTTCGCAGAAAATGTGACGTGCTGTCCGTTCCGCGCCAGTAGACCTATACTGCCAGCGCTTGCGGATCAGCCAACAGCGCCAGTACCTGCTGATACGCCAATCTGGTCGCTTCCTCGCGAATGGATGCTTCGGGCACCGGCGCGACGGCTGCCGGACGAGGCTCCGCGGGCGGCGTGGCGAGCGCCGCCAACATCTCCCATGCTCGCGAGCGGTCGAAACAAATGTGTACCAGTTCGCGCGTCACGGCCAGCCGATGAGGATGGCCGGTCTCGTCGATCGCATTGAGGTACGGAATCACCAGCGGCGGCGCCGCTTTGTACAGCTTCAGATACTCGTGCAGCTCAAGCTGATCTTCCTGAGGCGCGTCCGGCGGCAGGATGCGGCACTGATCGCGGAACCGGGGGGAAAGAATCAGCGCGTCCAGCGGCGTGAGGCTGGCGAAGACCGGGTTGGGCTCGACCAGCGAAAACCGCTTCCACCAGCCGCCCTCGCGATCCGGATCGTAGCGGAACAGCGGAAACGCGTTGGAAAAAGTGAGCAGCGCCGCCTCCAGCCCCGGCGCGGCGTTCACCACGGCGACCGCGGGGCGAAGCGTGCGCGCCATTTCGGCAAGCCCGTCCATCAGATGTTCCCGCGCCGCCGTCGACGATTGCAGCACGAACGGTCCACGATGGGCCAGGGCCAGCGTGCCGAAGTCGGCGATGGATCCGCTGAGATCCTCGATCGAAAGGCCGCTGGCACGGACCAGAATCTGAACCGGCCGGCCGGAACGCAGCAGCCGTGAAAACGACGTGAGCGAGGACTGCGCCAGGTGCTCCGGTGTCTCCAGAACAACAATGGCCGGCAGCGCGGCGATCTCCCCGGGGTCGGCCGTTTGCCAGTCGAAGCGCTCCAGCATTTCATCGTGGATCGACGAATCGTAGGAGCATGAAGCCTCGAGCGCGGCAACGCGCATCGCCCGCAATACCGGCACGATTTCCGTCAGTTGGCGATCACACAAGGCCAGTGCGCCGGCGCAGGGATCGGCGCAGACGACGGCTCTTCCTCCGTCGGGGCCGTCCACTTCCTCCGTGGAAAATAGCCAGGATGCCGGGGCGGACTCTGCCAATGCCTTTTCGAGAATCGCCAGCGCTGCCTCAGAGCGGCGCCGCCGGGCGGGTTCCAGCAGGGAATGCGCCGGCTTCGGGAACGCGCCGATCAACCGGGGCACCGCGAGAAATTTCTGTGCGTTCGCGCCGAGCGAGGCAGCGGCTTTTTCCGCCGGCGCCGGCGCGCGCTTGGCGTCGTCGATCGCCAACAAATCCTGCAGATGCGCTACCGACTGCTTCAATGCGAGCTGAAAGCGGGTCCGCGTCACTGCGCGTTCCGCGGCCAGGCAGGACGCATGAAGCCCCAGGAAATGAGCCGGCGTGACGGAATCGGCAGGGGGCAGAGCGGCCAGGATTTCTTCGCCCAGCGCCGGGCGCAGGGAAGCGGACGGACGCAGCCCATCCAGGCCGCGGCCGGAAAGATGAAACGTCCGAAGATGTTCCCGGGAGACGGCGGTTTCAGTGGCGGACATTATGCTCCTCGGATGGCGAATTTGTCGATCGCGGCGCGGATCGCGGCGTGTTTCTCGGCCTGCGTCTGGGCCAGGCCACGCGAGGTGAAATCGTCGTAGCAGCCGGCGTCGGGATTGCGATAAAACAGGCCGATGGGGTACACGTCCTCGCGCGAGGCTATGGTTCGCGCCTGCGCCAGATCGCTGGGATCGTGCATCAGGCGGTTGGGGAAGCGCTTCGCCTTATCCGGCTCCATGCGGACGCCGTCCTCATGCTCCATCAACAGCAGCAAGGAGGGGTCGTGCAGCGGCGCGTCGAACACGTGCGCGGAAAAGTGCGGGCAGCGCTGCAGAATCCGTACGAACGACAGTCCCCGGTGCGCGTGC
Organism: Acidobacteriota bacterium; assembly: GCA_037439565.1. Lineage (GTDB taxonomy): Bacteria > Acidobacteriota > Terriglobia > Bryobacterales > Bryobacteraceae > Palsa-187. The sequence goes on from JBBIVT010000012.1 coordinate 11,684, forward strand.
GCGGCTTCGATGGTGGCATAGACGTGCGCCGGATTCCAATCGACCGTCTGCGCCACGAAGGAGACGTTGTTGACGCCCAGCGCCACCGTCAACGGATTCAGCGGGGGAATCACCGCGCCGCGCGGATGCGTGTTGGTATGTTCGCCCAGGCGCGTGGTGGGCGACGTCTGGTTTTTCGTCAGCCCATAGATGTTGTTGTCCAGCAGCAGCACCGTCATGTCCATGTTGTAGCGAAGGGCATGAACCCAGTGGCCCGCGCCGATGGCGCAGCAATCTCCATCGCCGGTGACCACGAACACGTGCAGATCCGGACGGCGGCTCTTCACGCCACAAGCCACCGGAAACGCGCGCCCATGAAGGCCGTGGAATCCATAGGTGCCCATGTAGTGCGGAAAACGGCTGGAGCAGCCGATGCCGGAGACGATCACCGTCCGTTCCGGCGGCAACTGCTTCTCATAGCAAAGGCGGCGCACGGCGTTCAGCGCCGAATGATCGCCGCAGCCGGGGCACCAGCGGGGCAGCGCGCCGGCGTACTCCTTCAATTCGTGGTGTTCTTGAACCGGCTCGATGTCCCAGTCCTTCTTTAGGCCTTGCATGATGCCTCCTGAAGTTTGCTCCGCAGTTGCTGTTCGATGGCGCCGGGTGGAATCGGACTGCCCGGCACGCGGGACCAGCAATCGACGTCCACCAGCGTGTGCGCCCTTAGAAGTTGCGCCAGCGGCGAATAGCGGCGCGATTCCGGCGTGATGTAGGGATCGCTGGGATCGTCGCTGTAATTGACTTCCACCGTCATTACGTTCTTGAAGCGGGAGAAGATTTGTTTCAACCCGGATTCCATGGGGGATAAGAACCGCAGGTGCAGCGACGAAACGCGCAGGCCGGCAGCCCGCAGACGGTCAACCGCCTCTTCGATTGCGCCTAGCGTGGAACCCCAGCCGACGACGAGAAGGTCGCCTTCGGGGTCGCCGTGAATCGCGGGCGGTTTCATCGCGCTCTGCAACACCGCCAGCTTCCTGCTACGCATGCGCATGGCCCTCTGGTTGATCGAGGACTCGTAGGCTACGTGGCTTTCCTCGTCGTGCGCCAGGCCGGTGAGCACGTACTCGCCTCCGCGCTGACCGGGAATGGGCCGCCGCGACAGGCCAGTCTGCTCGTCCCATCCGAACGGCTTGACGCCTCTTTCCCAGGGAGAAAGATCCAGCGGCGGAGCCAGCCATGCCGGGTCGAACTCCGGTTCCGGAAACGGCTGCTGCCCGGTGGCCAGATTCGCGTCCGAGAGCACCATCACCAGGCCGCGAAACTCCTCGGCCAGCTTCCGCGCCGTGATCATAAAGTGAAAGCACTCCTCGATGGTGGCTGGCGCGAGGATGATTTTCGGGCTGTCGCCGGGCGAGGCATAAAGCGCGGCCATCAGGTCGCCCTGCTCTACCTTGGTCGGCAGGCCGGTCGAGGGTCCGCCGCGCTGCACGACTACGCAGACCAGCGGAATTTCCGCCATAACGGCAAGCCCGAGAAATTCTGTTTTCAGCGCCAGACCTGGACCGGAGGTGATGGTCACCGCGGTCTTTCCCGCGTAAGAGCAGCCGAGCGCGAATCCGACGGCCGCGATCTCATCCTCGGCCTGATGAACGATGCCGCCCGTCTGTTCAAAGGCCGACGCCAGAAAGTGAGACGCCGAGGTAGCCGGCGTGATCGGGTACATGGAGCAGACTTCGATGCCTGAAGCCATGATGCCCAGGGCCAGCGCCTGATTGCCGTTCATCACCACCATCGGCTGCGCATGCGGCTTTGCCGGGATGCGGAACCGCTGCTCGACGTGCGTCAGCGTCCATTCGTATCCGGCGTCGAACAGGTTGATGTTCTTTTTCGCGGTTTCCTCGCCCTTGCGGCTGAATCGCCTGGTGATGATCTGGTGCGCCGGCCCGCGGTCCAGATCGTAAATCGCGGACAGCAGGCCCAGTACCCAGATGTTCTTGCCCTTGCGCACGTCATCGGCATACTTCAGGCACTCTTCCACGATGGGCAGGGGAACGACGTGATAACCGCGCGCGCGAAAATCGGAGATCGCGTCGCGATACTGCTCCACGATGCGCTCGTCGGAATTGCTCAGCCAGGAGCCGTCGACGAAGACGATCGTCCCGGGCCGCAGCGCTCCCGCGTCGATGCGGCTATAGAGCACCTGTTCGTTGAACGCCACGACGATATCGGCGGAATCGCCCGCGTTGGTGATTTTCTCCGTCCCAATGCGGATGCGGTTGCCGCTCGCGCCGGCGCGGGACCGCTTCGGGGGCTCGATTTCGGCGGGAATAATCTCCACGGTCCAGATGCCGTGGCCGGCTCGGGAGAGTAAGTCAGCGAAGATTTGTCCGCAGGTCTGCGCGCCTTCTCCGGAATCGCTGACAATTTCGACAATGTGTTCAGGGACGATCTTTGCCTGGTGGGAATCGACGGGGATTTCGACAGTATTCGGCTGCATTTGCGTTGGCCTGAGCTATGTTGTTGCAACCCGGCTGCCGTTCGGGAGCCGGTCGGCATCGATGGTGAAGCGTCTCATTGTGAAGGGTTTGGAGCGGCTGATCGCGAGCCAACCTGGCCAAAAAACCCAACTGCCTGAGTGATTTGGCGCACCCTCTGGGCTTGTCCGTTTAGCAGTCGAGATTTGCGGCCAGAACGTGTATGATGGCCGTGATGAAACGACGGAATTTTGTTCGAGCTCTAGTGGCGGCTCCCGCCGCTCCAGTGATGCTTGCCCAGCAGCCTCCTTCCGCCACGGCGCAGCCTGCGGAACCGGCGAAGCTCGAAATGGCGATTTCCGACGATGCCGCGGATCCGGTGCCGAAGTTTTTCACCGTTCCGCAGATGGCCGCGCTGCGCGCCCTGAGCGAGATGCTGGTGGCAGGCGCGAAAAAAGCCGGCGCACCGGAGTTTCTCGATTTTCTCATCGGAGCTTCGCCGGAGGCGCGTCAGAAGGTCTATCGCGACGGACTCGACGCGCTGAACGCCGCCGCGAAAAAGAAATACGGCAGGACATTCGCGGATCTCGACGTCTCGCAGGCGGACGCGATGCTCGCGCCGCTGCGCGCGCCGTGGACGTTCGACGACCCGCCCGACTCTCTCGCCCGGTTTCTGCGCGCCGCCAAGGCCGACGTCCGCACTGCCACTATGAACTCGCGCGAGTTTGCCGCGGCCGCATCCACTGGACGCCGCGGCGGCGGCAGAGGCCTCTACTGGTATCCGCTCGACTAGGAAATCATGCCCTCAAAAGATTACGACGTTCTCATTATCGGCTCCGGCGCATCAGGAGGTATGGCCGCGTATGCGCTGACGAAGCTCGGCTTGAAGTGCCTGATGCTCGAAGCCGGGCCGCTGGTGGATTTCGAGCGCGCCCGCGTGCCGAAAGCCGTCTACGAACTGCCTTACCGAGGCTTCGGCACGCCGGGCAAACTGCCGCACATCCTGCAAGCCAACGAGTTCACCGAAAACCAGTGGGTGGATGAAAAAGAGGTCCCCTACACGCACGATCCAAAGACGCCTTATAACTGGGTCCGGGTGCGGATGGTGGGCGGCAAGAGCCTCTTCTGGGCGCGCATGTCGTTCCGGTTGAGCGACTACGAGTTCAAAGCCGCCGACCACGACGGCTTCGGCGAAAATTGGCCCATCCGCTATGCCGATCTGGCCCCGTTCTACGATCGTGTCGAGCCGATCTTCCGCGTTTCCGGCCGCAAGGAAGGCTTAGCGCAGCTTCCCGACGGCGTGTTCCTGGAGGATAATTCGCCGTGGAGCGAGTCGATGAACGCCTTCATTGGCGCGGCGAAGAAGCGCGATATCCCGGTGACAAAGATGCGCCGCGCCACCGGCCAGGGCCAGTTTGCGAGTTCCTTCAACTTGCTGCTGCCCGAGGCGATGGACAGCGGAAATCTGACCGTGGTTCCCAACGCCGTGGTGCGCGAAATTACGGTGGACCGGAACACCGGCCTGGTCGACGGCGCTCATTTCCTCGACCGTCACTCAAAGCGAGAAATGCACGCCAAGGCTCGCGCGGTGATCCTGGGCGCGTCGTGCCTGGAAAGCACGCGCATCCTGCTCAATTCGAAAATCGCCAACTCGAGCGGTGCGCTAGGCCATTATCTGCACGATCAGACCTACATCGGGCAGGGCGTGCAGGCCATCGTCCCACAAGCCAAGGACGGCAAGGCGCCGCGCGGATACATCGGCGGCGGAGGCTACGTGCCCCGCTTCGTCAATCTGAAAAAGGGCAACGAGGAAAATTTCATCCGCGGCTACGCCTATGATTTTTCCACCGGCGGCTCGCCCGATCCGAAATATATTCCGCTCTACGGCGAGGAACTCGAAAAGGCGATGGCAAGCTATCGCGGCGCGGGCGTGTCGGTGACGATTATGGGCGAAGTGCTGCCCCGCTATGAGAATTTCGTGGCGCTGGATCCCAAGGTGACGGACGCCTGGGGCATCCCGGTGCTGCACATTCAGGCCAAATACGGTGACAACGAGCAGAAGATGTGCAAACACGCCATGGATACGTTCGAGGAGCTGTGCCGCTCGGCCGGATTTGAGATTCTGGCCAAGCACGATCAGGCGTTCCCTCCGGGCTACAGCATCCATGAGCTGGGCACCTGCCGCATGGGCGACGATCCCAAAAAGAGCGTGCTGAACAAGTGGAACCAGAGCCACGACATCAAGAATCTGCTGGTGGTGGATGGATCGAGCTTCGTCACCGGAGGCTCACAGAACCCGACGCTGACGATTCTCGCCCTGGCCTTGCGCGCCTCCGAGCATCTGGCCGAGGAGATGAAAGCGGGCAATGTATAGTCTGCTGTTGGCGCTGATGCTGCTGCAGGCCGGCAAGCCCGCGCCGGAGCAACCCTTACCGTTCAGCCACAAAAATCACGCCGGCGACCTGAAGTTGAAGTGCAAGATGTGCCATCCCAACGCCGCGCCGGGCGAGACGATGCAGATCGCCAAGCCGGCGGTGTGCATGCAGTGCCACTCCGCGATCAAGACGGATTCGCCGGCGATTCAGAAGCTCGCGGCATTTGCGAAAAATGACCGCGAAATTCGTTGGGCGCGGGTGTATGAGATTCCCAGCTACGTCAACTTCAGCCATAAAACGCATCTGGACGCGGGCGCGAACTGCGAGGACTGTCACGGCCCCGTGGCGGCGCGCGAGACTCTTTCGCGCGAAGGCGATATTTCCATGGGCGGCTGCATGAGCTGCCATCGGGCGAAGAAGGTCAGCATCGACTGCACGTTCTGCCACGACGAGCGGGAGTGAGCGATGCATCTTGCCGTCCGGGTGATTCCCATTGTGCTCCCGGCCCTCGCGCCGTTAAAGGTATTCCTGCATTTCCCCGCGACCTGCGCATAGGAAACGTGCGGCTGTGATAGGCTGATTCTTTCATGTCCGCACCCGCACCTCCGCTTCTTAAAACACCGCTCAATGCCACCCATCGCCGGTATGGGGCCAAGATGGTCGATTTCGGAGGCTGGGACATGCCCGTCCAGTACTCGGGATTGGTTGACGAGCATCGCACGGTGCGCACCGCGGTGGGCCTGTTCGACGTCAGTCACATGGGCGAGATCGAAGTGCGCGGGCCGGAGGCGCTGCGCCTGGTGAATTACGTCGCGACGAACGACGCTTCCAAGCTGATCGTTGGACAGGCGCATTATTCCGGACTGCTGTATGAGCATGGCGGTTTTGTCGACGACATTCTAGTGCACAAGGTCGCCGACGATCATTTTTTTCTGTGTGTGAACGCGTCGAATCAGGACAAGGACTACGAGCACATCGCCACGCACAATAAATTTGATTGCACGGTGGAGAACGCCGGACCAAGATATGCGCAGATCGCGGTGCAAGGGCCAAAGGGGCCCGCGACGCTGCAGAAACTGACGAAAACTGCGCTCGCGCCGATCAAGTATTATCACTTCACAGACGGCGAAGTGTCTGGAGAGCCGGCGCGTATCGCTCGCACCGGATATACGGGCGAGGACGGGTTTGAAATTTACATTGCGCCCGATGCCGCGCCGCGTATCTGGGATCAACTGATGGCCGCGGGAGAGGAATTCGGCATCAAGCCGGCCGGCTTGGGCGCGCGCAACACGCTGCGTCTGGAAGCGAAGATGGCCCTGTACGGGCATGAAATCGATGCTTCCATCAATCCATTCGAGGCGGACCTCGGGTGGATCGTAAAGCTTGCCAAGGGCGATTTCGTGGGTCGTGACGCGTTGGTGAAGGCTAAGGAAGCGGGCCTGACGCGCAAGCTGGCGGGATTCGAGATGGTTGGGCGCGGCATTGGCCGCGATGGGTATGAGGCGCTGGTGGATGGCGCTCCGGCGGGGTGGGTAACAAGCGGAGGACCCGCTCCGACATTAAACAAGAACATCGGACTTTGTTATTTGCCGGTCGGACACGCGGATGCTGGACAGATTAGGATCGGACGCACCTTTCATATCTTGGTGCGCCAGCAGCCCGTGGAGGCGGTAACGGTCCCAACACCTTTCTATAAGAGGGAAAAATAAACATGTATCCGGAAACTTACCGCTTTACCAAGGAACACGAATGGGTGCACGTGGAAGGCGATACCGGCACGATCGGCATCTCGTTCCACGCGCAAAAGGAATTGGGGGATATCGTTTACGTGGACTTGCCGAAGCTAGGCGCGGCCGCGGTGAAGGGGCAGACCATCGGCTCGGTGGAATCGGTGAAGGCGGTGAGTGATATTTACGCGCCGGTTTCAGGCGAGGTGACGGCCGTGAACGAAACGCTGACGACGTCGCCCGAGAAGCTGAACGAGGATCCTCACGGGGCGGCTTGGTTGTATAAGGTAAAGCTGTCTGCGCCGGGTGAGGTGAATGAACTGATGAACGCGGCGGATTACACAGCTTACGCCGGAGATGAATAACGAAAGAGCCGCCGATAAACATGGGATGACCCCGGTGTTCAGCGTTTATCCCTAGCGTTTATCCATGTTGATAAGCGGCTATGTCTTTTCCGCGAACTCCGCCACCGGAGGACACGCGCACATCAGGTTGCGGTCGCCGTAGGGATTATCGATCCGTCCCACGCTCGGCCAGAATTTCCTGGCGCGCACAAAGGGCAGCGGATACGCCGCCTGATGACGCGAATACGGATGCGTCCATTCGTCCGCCGACACAGCGGCTGCGGTGTGCGGAGCGTTCTTCAGGACGTTGTCCTTTTTATCCGCCTTGCCGTCGATGACGGCCTGAATTTCGGCGCGAATGGCGATCATGGCATCGCAGAAGCGGTCGAGCTCTTCCTTCGGCTCGCTCTCGGTAGGCTCGATCATCAGCGTACCGGGGACGGGGAAGCTCACCGTGGGCGCGTGGAAGCCGTAGTCCATTAAGCGCTTGGCAACGTCGCTCTCATCAATACCGCTGGCCGCCTTCAGCGGCCGCAAATCGAAAATCATCTCATGCGCCACGCGGCCGTTTTCGCGCGTGTAGAGGACGGGATAATGACCCTCCAGGCGCGACTTGATGTAGTTGGCGTTCAGGATGGCGCAGCGCGTGGCATCGGTCATGCCCTTGCCGCCCAGCATTTTCATGTAGCCGTAGGAAATCAGCAGAATGCTGGCGCTCGACCAGGGCGCTGCGGCCAGCGCGGGAATTGCCTGCGAGCCGCCCGTCTTGATCACCGGATGGCCGGGCAGGAATGGAGCGAGATGCGCCGCGACGCCAATGGGACCGAGTCCCGGACCGCCGCCTCCATGTGGAATCGCAAAGGTTTTGTGCAGATTGAGATGGCAAACGTCCGCGCCGATCGTCGCCGGACTCGTTAAGCCGACCTGCGCGTTCATGTTCGCGCCGTCCATATAAACCTGGCCGCCGTTGGCGTGGATAATGGCGCAGATGTCCTGGATGCTTTCTTCGAACACGCCGTGCGTGGACGGATAGGTCACCATCAGCGCGGCGAGAACGTCGCGATGCTCCTCGGCCTTGGCCTTCAGGTCGACGACGTCGATGTTGCCTTCGCTGGTGCTGTTCACCACCACCACGCGCATGCCGGCCATCACCGCGCTGGCCGGGTTGGTGCCGTGCGCCGAGGAAGGAATCAGAACCACATTCCGCGCGCTGCCGCCGTTATTCATGTGATACGCGCGGATCACCATCAGGCCGGCGAATTCGCCTTGCGATCCGGCGTTGGGCTGCAGCGAAACCGCGGCGAATCCGGTGATCTCGCAGAGCGCCTGCTCAACTTCTTTAAAGATCTGCCGATACCCGGCGGCCTGCTCCACCGGGATGAAAGGATGCAGCTTGCTGAACTCGGGCCAGGTGATGGGCAGCATCTCGGATGCCGCGTTCAGCTTCATGGTGCAGGAGCCGAGAGGAATCATGGACGTGTCCAGGCCGACGTCCTTGCGCTCCAGTGAGCGGATGTAGCGCATCATCTGCGTTTCCGAATGATGCGCATTGAAGATGGGATGGGTGAGAAATCCCGTGGTCCGGCCCAGGTTCTCCGGAAATTCCGTGACCAGGCCGTTCAGCGAAAAGCTGACCCGGGTCTTGGCCATGGTCCCTTTGGCGAACGCCTTCACGATGGCGCGGATATCCTTGGGCGTGGTGGTTTCATCGACGGCGAGGCCGATGGTTCCGTCGTCGCGATAGCGCAGGTTGATGCGCGCCTTCAGCGCCGCCTTGCTGATGCTTTCGAGCGTTCCGGCGGGCGGCTCCAGTTTCAGCGTGTCGAAGAAAAAGTCGTTGCGCTGCGCCACGCCGCACTTGGCCAGTTCGCGCTCCAGCAGCTTGGCGAATCCGTGAACGCGTTGCGCGATGGCGGTGAGGCCCTTGGGCCCGTGATAGACGGCGTAAAATCCGGCCATGTTGGCCAGCAGAGCCTGCGCGGTGCAGATATTCGAGGTCGCCTTTTCGCGGCGGATGTGCTGCTCGCGCGTTTGCAGGGCCATGCGATAGGCGGTGTTGCCATGCGCGTCCACGGATACGCCGATGACGCGGCCGGGCACCTGGCGGACGAATGCCTCGCGCGTGGCGAAGAACGCCGCATGAGGCCCGCCATAGCCCATCGGCACGCCGAAGCGCTGGGAGTTTCCAAAAACGGCGTCCGCGCCCATTTCGCCCGGGGGCGTCAACAACGTCAGGCTCAACAGATCGGTCCCTACCGCGACCAGGGCGCCCGCGCCGTGCGCCTTGGCGATGAATGCGCGCAGATCGTGAACCAGGCCCGCTTCGTCGGGCGTTTGCACCAGCGCTCCGAAGAAGCCCGCGAGATCGGCTGTCTCGGGATCGCCGATGGTGAGTTCGATTCCTAAAGGCTCGGCGCGCGTTTTCAGCACGTCGAGGGTCTGCGGGAAACAGTTCGAGGCCGCGAAAAACTTCATGCCGCTCTGCGGATGCACGCGATGCAGCATGGTCATCGCCTCGGCTGCGGCGGTGGCCTCGTCGAGCAGCGATGCGTTGGCAACTTCCATGCCGGTGAGGTCGCGCACCACGGTCTGGAAGTTGAGCAGGCCTTCCAGTCGCCCTTGCGCCATTTCCGCCTGATACGGCGTGTAGGGCGTGTACCAGCCGGGATTCTCCAGCACGTTGCGCAGGATGACGCTGGGCGTGACGCAGTCCGAATAGCCAAGGCCGATATAGGACTTGAACAACTCGTTCTGCGCGGCGGCGGAACGCAGTTCACCCAGGAACTCGGCTTCGCTTTGGCCGGCGGGCAAGTTTAGAGGCTTCTTCAGACGGATACGCTGCGGGATGGCTTCGTCCATCAGCGCATCGAGGGAGGAAGAGCCGCAGGCCTTCAGCATCAGATCGCGTTCGGTTGGGTCAGGACCAATATGACGGGAGGAAAATGCTTCGAAATCAAAGATCATTCGATACCCCTATTTTAGGACAAAGAGGAAGAGCAAGGAGAAAGCGTGATTTTAAGACTGCTATCCGCGTTCGTTCATCGGCGGAGCCGGATGGTTCTTCTCCCGCCCGTGCAAAGATAAAGTAAGTGGCGGATCTTCTGACGCGCTATCAAAAGAGGGCTTCGCTTGCCTGGCGGGATCGTTTTCTTCGTCTTGTTGAGCCGCCTGCTCCTTTCATCATGAACCCTGCCGAGCCGGCGAATTATCCGCTGGGGAGATGGAATCTCTATCTCGGAGGGGCAGGACGAACCGTCCCCGGGTATGTCAACCTGGACCTGTTTGCCGTAGCCGGCGTTGACGTGGCGGCCGACGCCGAGCAACTGCCATTTCCGTCCGGCATCTTCGAGCGCGTGGAGTGCGACGCCGTCCTCGAACATGTCCGCGATCCCGTCCGGGTGATGGGCGAGATCTACCGGGTCCTCGCACCGGGCGGATACGTACACCTGGTGACCCCTTTCTGTCACCCGTTTCATGAATACCCAAAGGACTTTCGGAGATTTACGCTCGACGGATTAAAGGAACTTGCGGGACCCATGGAGGTGGTGGCCGAGGGATGGCGCACGGGGCCGACTGCGACTCTGCTGGTCTTTGGGATCGAGTACGTGAAGCTCCTCGTCCCGATCCGCGCGTGGCGCGTGGCCGCCCACGGGGTGCTCGGTTGGCTGCTGTTTCCCCTTCGTTACATCGACTTGCTGCTTTTCCGGCTGCCGGAGTCGAGGCGAATCGGAAATCACTGCTACATCTGGCTTCGCAAGCGCCCGGCGGCCGAGCCCGCCGCCCGCGGTACAATTTGAACGATTTGGAGGATCTTCACCATGTTGCTGAAGTCATCTTTTATTTGCTGCCTCGCGGCTGCCTGTGCGATCGCGCAGCCGCCTCAGGGACGCGGCGGAGGACGTGGGATGCCCAACCCCGGCGTGCAGCTCGATCTTGACGGCAAGGGGGCAGAGGCGCGCGAGTACTTCCAAAAGGCCATCGATTCCGCGGCCACTCCGCAAGCCAAGGCCAACGCGGAGCGCAACATGGCGATGTCCTGGGCCTTCGAAGGCAATTGTAAGAAGGCTGCCGAGTACGAGCAGATGGTGATGGACTACTGGGTGACGCGCGAAGCGGACGAGCCGGGCAACGCTTTTTATCAGGAAGGCGAGATGGCCGATGAGGCGGCGCGCGTCTGCATCGATGCAGGGGACTTGGACGCGGCGGCGGCCTGGTATAAGAAGGGCCACGACGTGGGCTTGAAGGAGCCGAACATTTCGGCGGATCGCGCGGCGCTGTGGGAGTACCGCTGGCAGCACGCGGAGGCGCGCATTGCGGCGCGGCGCGGGCAGAAGGCGGAGGCGCGGAAATATATCGCCGAAGCGCGCGCCTCGCTCGACAAAATGACAGGCCTGAAGGCGCAGCAGGAATCCTTTTTTCCGTATCTGACCGGCTACGTCGCGTTTTACCTGGGCGATTTTAAGACCGCGCTCGAGGATCTTGGCAAGGCGCAGCAGAACGATCCGTTCATCCAATGCCTGTTGGGGCAGGCCTATGAAAAACTAGGCGAGAAGGAGCAGGCAATGGAGGCGTACAGGAAGGCGGCAGCGGCGCGGAGCCACAATCCTCCGGCGGCGTACGCGGTGCCGTTCGCCAAAAAGAAGCTAGGGATGTAGCCGGGGCTGGCGGGAATGTCAGGCTTTCAGATTCAGCCCGGCGATCACGACCGCCACCACGATCAGTGCGCCGCCGAAAATCCGCCGCAGATGATCGTCATGGATGCGCCGCGCGATGGCGATGCCGATCACCATCCCGGCGAAGGCGAAAAGCAGGAATTGCCCCAGCAGGCTCCAATCGACGCTGACGTAGCGCAGTTGTCCGATGAGTCCCGTGGTGGAGTTGAACGCGATCACCGCCAGCGAAGTTCCCGCCGCCAGCCGCGTCTCCAGCCCCGCCGCCAGCACGAGCGCGGGAACGATCAGGAATCCTCCTCCGACGCCCAGGAATCCGGTGAGCAACCCCACCACGAATCCCACGCCCAGGCAGACTGGAAGCGAGCATTCGCGGCCACGGCGGAGATGCGCTCGCCCGTGCAGCATCATCGCGCCGACGATCAGCATGATGCCGGCGAACAGCAGCAGCAGCGCCTGCTTCGACAGAAGGTGCGTGCCGGCGGAGCCAAGATAGGCTCCTGCCATGCCACTGAGGGAAAAAATCAGCGCGGCTTTGATTGCCACGTTTCCGCGGCGGAGCTGAATTAAGGCCCCGAACAACGCTGTTGCGCCGACAATCGCCATCGACATGCCGACGGCCTGCTTGGCCGGCACGCCCGCGAAATAAACCAGCACCGGAAGCGTGACGATGGAGCCTCCGCTGCCAAGGATTCCCAGCGAGCCGCCGATCAGCGTGGCCAGGGCCATGGTCAGAATCGAGCCCACGTTATGCCGGCTCGAAAAGCAGAAAAGGACGGAGAGCAGGGAAGGCGGGACCGGCCGCCGGCATCCTGGCGTCGAGATGTCCGGGAACCAGCCGTCCCGCCGGAATCAGCACGGTGCCTGAGTATTTCCAACGCATCGATACTCCTCTGGGTGATTATCGCAACTCATGGAGCGCGGCGGCCAGTTCCTTCGCCCGGCGTGAGCCGACCACGATTTCTTCGTCACCCGCGAGCGTCAGCCGCACGGCCTCGGTGCTTCCGGCGACATACGCCTTGCCCCAGCGGGTGCTGCGGATGCCGTAGCCGCCATAGTCGCGGAGGGGATCCACTACGATCGTTTCCACGGAACGGATGGAAGAGAGGGGAATGCGCCGCACCCGCCACAGGCCCTTCAACTTGAGGGCGAGTTCTCCGCCGCGAACCTCGGTCACCAGACTCACCGTGAGCAGGCGGGCATAGACCAGCCAGAGAAAGATGGTCCATCCAATGACCCTGCCGTTCGACATTGGCTCTCTGCCCCAGGGATGGCCCAGCACAACTTGCCAAAAAACCAACCCGAGCATAAAGCACGGCGGCGCGGCCAGAACCAGAGCGGTCCGCCGCCGGGGCAGATACTGGGTCTCCTCAAACGGTTCGGTCTTCGCGGCCATGCCTAGCGCAGCGATCCAAGCGTGTATTGGAGTGCGGAATACTGCGTCTGATAGTCGTATTTGGCGTTCAGATTCTCGATCTCGGCCTGCGTGATGTTCAGTTGTGCGATCGTCAGCTCGACGATGGAGGCCAGGCCAAGCGTGTAACGCTGCTGGGCCAGATCGAGAGATAGGGCTGCTTGCCGCAGGAACTGCGCCGTGACATCGATGCGCTGGTAGGCGTCGTTGGCGGCCGCCCAGGCCACGCGCACATCGCGCGCCACCCGCTGCTGTTCGTCGCGCAGCCGCTGATCGGACTCCATCGCTCTCTGACGCGCCGCTTCGCGCCGGGCGGAGAAAAGGTGCCCGTTGAACACAGGGATGCTGACATTGGCGGCAAGCCCCTCATATTCGGTTGGGACCGGCGAAGAGGAGGTGGAGTTGATGTAGGGCAGAAATCCGCCCACCGCGATCGCGCTGACCGTCGGCCGGGACAAGTCCTTCTCAGCATCGGCAAACTTGTACGCGGAATCCCGCGAGAAGCGCAGGCTTGCCAACTCGGGCCGGTTCGCCATCGCTTCCGAAATCAGTCCTTCCGGGTTCGCCGGAGGACTTGGAGGCAGGGCTTCCTCGGCGAGGGCATAGTTCGCAGGCTGGTCGGAGCCCATGGCTCGCCCCAGTTCTGCCAGCGCCGCCTGCACGCTATCCTCCGCGCGAAGGAGCAGCAGCTTGGCTTCCGATACGTTCACGTCGGCGAGGCTTACGTCCAGTTGCGAGCGTAAATTATTTTTCCCCAACTCCGTCACCTGATCCGCCAGAAGGCGGCGCGCGGCGACCGTCTGTTGTGCCACCTTCACCACCGCTTGGGATCGCAGCACGTCGAAGTAAGCGCGGACAGTTTGCAGCAGAACGTTGTATTTCGTCGCCTGGGAGTTTTGCTCGGCTGCCCGCGCTTGCAGGCGCGCGCTTGCCACCAGGTTCGGAGTGCGTCCGGAATCGGTGATCAGCTGCCGGACGATGATGCCTTGGCCCACGCGGTCGAACAGGCGCGAGGCCGCCAGATCGCCCGCCCCGATCCGCGACGAGTCGTTGCCCTGCGATCCTGTCAGGTCCCCGCTGATGGTCGGATAGTACGAGGAGCGGTTCACCACCACTTGTTGGTTGGCGTAATTGATCTCGTTCTGCGCCGCCTGGACTTGCGGATGATTCTGGATTGCCAGCGCCTCCGCCTGCTGCAGCGTCAAGGGCTGCTTCGCCGGCGTCGGCGATTGGGCGGCCAGGGCCGCGGCAAAGAGTACAAAAAGCGTGCTACGAAGCGGAGGTTGCATTGGTTTTCTTTCTCCCGTATACCAGCAGGTACGCGGCCGGCACGATAAACACGGTGAGAATCACCGAGGACGTGAGGCCGCCGATGATGGCCCGCGCCATGGGCGTATACTGTTCGCCGCCCTCGCCGAGTTTCATCGCCATGGGGATCATACCAATGATGGTAGCCAGCGAGGTCATCAGGATCGGCCGTAGGCGCACGCGGCAGGCCGTGACCACGGCATCTGCCACCGACAGACCTTGCTGTTCCAGCTTATGCGCGAAATCGACGATGAGAATACTGTTGGAATCGGCGATGCCGATCAGCATCAGCACGCCCATCAGCGACATCACGTTCATCGTCGTGTGCGTCAGCGGCAGAATAATCAGGACCCCGACGAAACCCATGGGAATCGCCAGCATGATGAGGAACGGATCGATCCAGGAGCGGAACTGCGCCACCAGAATCAGGAACAATAGAATGAACGACAGGCTGAAGCCAATGGCGAAGCTCTTAAAAGATTCGTCCATGCTGTTTACCATGCCGCGAAGCGTCACACGGATGTTCCCCGGCAGGTGCGCGTCGGCGATCGTCTTCAGAATTTCGGTCCGCAGCCGCGCCAGGTCCTCTCCCTGCGGCGTCACAAACACGTCCACCACGCGCTGAATCTGGTAATGGTCCACTTCGGTCGGAGACTGCAGGTGCACCAGTTTTACCACCGAATCGAGCGTGGTGGGCTCCTTCAGATTGGGCGCGCGCAACGGAATCTGCTTCAGGTCCACCAGGTTTTGAATCGACTCCTTGCCCCGCTCCGCGTACTGGACGCTCAGGAAGTAATCGTTGCCCGTCTTATAATCCACCCAGTAGTTGGGCGCGATCATGATGTTTGAATTCAGCGCGGTGATGACGTTGTAAACCACGTCTTTCTGCGTCAACCCCAGTTCGCCCGCGTGCACCCGGTCCACATCCATGCGGATCGACGGATAATTCATGTCCTGCGGAATGTAGATCTGGTCGACGCCCGGAAGTTGCCGGATGCGGCGCGCCAGATCCTGCGCAACATTGTAGGTAACACCCAGATCGCGCGTGTTTACCTGAACGTCGATCGGCGCGGGCTGTCCCTGATTCAGAATTGCGTCCTGCATGGAGCCGCTTTGGAAGAACGTGCGGACGTCGGGGAACTTTTCGGCTACCTGCTTGCGGACGCGGTCCATGTACTCGAAGCTGCTGCCTTCGTGGCCCTCGTTCAGCGCCACCTGGATGGTTGCCGTGTACATGCCGGCGTTGCTGGTGTACAGCGACGAAATATCATTCACCACGCCGATGTTGGAAAGGATCATTTTTAAATCCTTCTTATCCACCTGCTGGCGGATCACGTCCTCGATCTTGGCCACGTATTCGTTGGTCAGCTCGATGCGCGTTCCGGTAGGCACCTTCAGATTCACGGTGAATTGTCCGGCGTCGGTCTGCGGAAAGAACGCCCGGCCGAGCAGCGGATAGATCAACAGGCTGGCCAGGAACACGCCGGAAAGCGCCAGTACGGTCAACCCCGGGAACTTCAGGCACCCTCTCACCATCCACTCGTAAAGATCAAGCAGTTTGTTAAACTGCCGGTTGAACCAGGCGTTAAAACCCTTGGTCTCGGCGTGCTCGCCATGGCCTCCGGGGACGGCTTTCAGGAACTTCGAGCAAAACAGCGGAATCACCGTCATCGCCACCACGAAAGAAGCCAGCAGCGCCAGGCAGAACGCCAGCGCCAGCGCGGAGAACAAAAACTTACTGACGCCGAACAGGAACGTCACTGGGAAGAAGTCCACCACGTCGACCAACGTGGCGGCCAGCACGGCCAGGTTCACTTCTGCGCCGCCCTGCTCGGCCGCGATCTCCGGCGACGAGCCCATTTCCAGGTGGCGATAGATATTTTCGAGGGAAATGACCGAGTTGTCGATCACGCGCGAAAACGCCAGCGCCAGTCCGCCGAAAATCATGGTGTTCAGCGTGCTTCCCATCATGTACAGCGCCACGATGGTGGCTGCCGCAGAAATCGGAATCGACAGCAGCACTGCGCCGGTGGCGCGTGGGCTGCCGAGGAACAGCAAAATCATCAGACTGGTGAGCACCAGGCCCATGAGACCTTCGTGCAGCACCGTGTTCAGGGCGTTCTTGACGAAGATCGACTGATCGAACACCACGTCGGTCACCAACTGCGCTGGCATATCGAACAGTTTCTGCACCAGCGCCTTCACGTCGTTCACCACCTGGATGGTGTTGCTGTCGCCGCCCGATTTCATGATCGGAATGTCCGCCGACTTCTGGCCGTCGATGCGGACAATGTTGTACTGAAGCTGGCTCGAGTCCTTCGCCTGGCCGACGTCACCGAGCGAAACCCAGCTTGTACCCACGCTCTTGATCGGGACGCTGTTCAGGTCGGAGATATTTTGAACCAGGCTGTTGGAGTAAACGTAATAATCGCTGGAGCCGATTTTCACGTCGCCGGCAGGCAAAATCAGGTTACTGTTGTTGACCGCCTCCACCACGTCCATTACGCTCATCTGCCGCGACATCAGCTTGAACGGATCCACGTAAACCATCGCCTGGCGGTACTTTCCGCCAAACACGGCCGGAATCGACGCTCCCTTGACCACCGCGATCTGGTTGCGGATCTGGAACTGTGCCAGATCGTGGAGCTCCGTTTCGGATAAACCCTCGCCCTTCACCGTCACCAGGCAGACCGGCAGGCTCGAGGCGTCGAATTTCAGCACCAGCGGCGGAAGAGTACCCGGCGGAAGACGTTTCAAATCCGCTAGCGCAAGGTTGGAAAGCTGCGTGACGTCCGCGTCGGCATCGGTACCGGGCTGGAAAAATACCTTGATGATACTCACGCCCAGCAGCGATCGGGATTCCATGTGGTCGATGCCGCTGGCCTGGGTGAAGAATCGCTCCAGGGGGTTGGTGATATCCACCTCGATGTCCTGCGGAGGCATGCCGCTATAAAACGTCGCCACGACCACCACGGGAAGGTTGATCGGCGGGAAAAGGTCGATGGGCATACGCAGGACGGAATTGACGCCCACGACGGCCAGCGCAAGGCAGAGGACAACGATGAAATAGGGATTACGAATCGAAAAACCTGGCATGTGGCGGCTGTCCTAGTGTTGTTCCTGAAACTGCATCAGCGTGACGGTCTTGGGCACAACCTTCTGGCCCGCCTTCAAGCTGCTCCGGTCGCTGACCACGATCGACTCGCCTTCCTGTAAACCGGAAAGGATCTCCACATCCGTCTCCGTCTGCACGCCGATCGTGACGGGACGGATCTCGACCGTTTGATCGGGCTTCACGACCAGCACGGTCACGCGGTCCGCGTTGCGGTCGATCGCCTGCGTCGGTACCGACAAGGCGTTGCGCCGGTTTTCCAGAGCGATCGTCGCGTCGGCGTAGAGTCCAGGCAGGAGCACGCCCTTCGGGTTCGGAACGTCGACCTCCGTGTGCATGGTGCGCGTGTCTTCCTTCACATCCACCGAAAAGCGCGAGATCCGGCCGGGGAAACTCTGGCTCAGCGACGGGACGGTCACCTGCACCGGGTCGCCGACGTGGATGAAACGAACGTAGGTTTCCGGCACCGGAATCACCAGCCGGAACAGACTGTCCTGGGAAAGGCGGACAATCGGGATTACCTGGGTACTGGAACTCGTTCCGGCCTGCACCAGCGTTCCCTGGTTGGCGAAGCGCTGCGTCACCACGCCGGCGAAAGGCGCCGTGATTTTTGAATAATCGAACAGCACCTGGTCGTGCTCGCGCTTGGCCTGCATGGCGGCCAATTGGCTTTGTGCGGATTCGTAATTCGACCGCGCCGCTTCCACTTGCGCTTCCGACGCCAGGGCTTTGCCTTCTGCGTCCTCAATCTCCTGCAGCGACACCAATCCAGGGTTCGCTTTGGCCACTCCGTCCAGGCGCTTGTAATAATCCTGCTGAACCTTGTGCTGCGCCTCGACGCGGCTCAGTTCCTTGGCCGCGTGGGTGATCTGGTCCATCGCGTTTTTGATTGCCGCGTCGTCCTGCTTCAACTGCGACTCCAGCTCGGGAATCTCCAGCGTCGCAAGAATCTGGTTTGCCTTCACGCGCGAGCCGTAGTCGACGAATAACTGCTTTACGTATCCGGACTCCTTCGCGTAAACGTCGATTTCCTGAAACGGCACCAGTTCGGAGGAAAC
>JBBIVT010000012.1:30244-31708 GCA_037439565.1 Acidobacteriota bacterium
ACCGAAACTCCGCCCGCGAACAGATGGAACCCCATGGCCTCCACCGCCGGCAGGTCGCGCACAGCGCCATTGGTGACGCAGCCGGCGCAGTGCAGCGCCAGGCCGATCTGGGCGTGAATTTCGCCGACGAACGCGCCGACGCCGGGCTGACGGTCCACGTCCTCCAGCACGAGAATGCGCGGCTGGGGAACGGTGGCCACGTAACTCCACCAGTCCATGCGGTCGTAGTAACACCGCCGCGATGTGGGAGGCGACGACGTCCGTATCCGTCCGGTCGCCGCGTAGCCGATCATCGGCGCGAAGTGCGGGAATTTGCAGGTCAGCGCGCCGGCAACGAAACCCTCGTTGCGGGGGCGCACATCCAGCCGCTCAATCGCGTTCGAGATTGTGCAGCTGTCCAAAGTTCGCAGTTTTTCAAGGATTTCGGCCGAAAGAACGTTTCGTTGTGTCATCTGGCTGTCGGTGTTTGAAGAGTCTGAACCCGGGCAGACCGGTCACGGGTGAACTTCACTTCATCACTGTACGATCTGCGCCTGTGCTTTCCCCATACCCCGAAGTGAGTATTTTACTCCAAAAATCCCAGTAGTCACGCTCCAATCGCGCCACTCTCGGTTAGCATTGAGAAGTCTTATGAGAACTGCCCATCCTTGCCTGCCGGGAGCGCGAACCGCGTGAACCCGATCAGCATTCTCTTGGCGGACGATCATACGGTGATGCGCCGCGGGTTGCGTTTGCTGCTGGAAAGCCAGCCTGACTTGAAGGTGGTGGCTGAGGCCGCCGACGGCAGACAGGCGATCGAACAGGCGGAAGCGACGACGCCCGACGTCGCCGTCATGGACATCGCGATGCCCAATCTGAGCGGCATTGAGGCCGCCCAGCGTATCACCGCGGTGCTGCCGAATATCGCCATCGTGATCCTCAGCATGCATTCAGACGAAGGATATGTGCTGCGCGCCCTCAAGGCCGGCGTGAAAGGATATGTCCTGAAAGGCTGCGCCGAGGACGACCTGATCCAGGCCATCCGGACCGTCTACCAGGGAAAAACTTTTTTTAGCCCGGACATCAGCAGAATGTTGGTGGAAGATTACATCCGCGAAATCCGTACCCGCGGCGCCGAGGAGAGCTACGATCTGCTCACCTCGCGGGAGCGGGAGATCCTGCAGCTTCTGGCCGAGCGCAGATCGAACAAGGAGATCGCCACGGCGCTGAATTTGAGCCCCTATACGGTGGAAACCCACCGCCGCAACCTGCAGGAGAAGCTCAATTTGCACAGCTTCGCGGAACTGATTCTCTATGCCGTCCGAAAGGGCGTCATTTCGTAGCCGCGCCGCAGGAAGCGTCGAACCATTGCCGGAGCCGCGCCGTCTCGATCGCCATGACCGTCTCCGATTCGCGCAGTGGACGGACCACGATGTCGTGTCCCCCATGCTGCACCACCTCGCCCCACAGGTAATCGTCGTGAAG
>JBBIVT010000012.1:31808-58872 GCA_037439565.1 Acidobacteriota bacterium
ATCAGTTCTTCCCATAGATAGTCATCGGATACGCGTGACGTCAGGATCACACAAGGCCGGTGGGGTAGGGAAGCCAGGTACTGGACCGCGGCGCGCCACTGCGGATCCAGCCCGTCCCGGTCGCATAAAATCACGGGCGCGGTTAACCGTCCGGCGGCTTCAAAGGCCTCATGAAGCGACTCGGCGAACTGAATCTCCCAGTTCTCGTCATTCCCGAGCGAGGTGAGCTCTTTCCTCTGTTCTTCCGCGGCCACCAGGGCGACAATTGCCACCCGCGCCGCCGGCGGCCAACGCTTGCCAGACTGCTGCGTTGCGTCCGGCAGCTCCCTTCGCGTCCGGCCTGGATGCCCGGAAAAGAGAGACCGGATCAGTTGCCACGATGTCGACATATGAATGCGGTTGCGGCGCGAAAGCTCCAGCATCCCGAGATCAAGAGTAGCGTCGATGCCGCGCCAGAGGAATACCGGGTGGATGGTATTCGCCAGCCATGTCACAAGGTAGCGGCGTGAGGTTAACTCCTGTCTACCTCGGAATTTACAGGAAATTACCAAGTCGATGGGATAGTTGCCACCGCGGCTCCGCACTAGAGTGGGAATGAAGGTGAACCATGACACAGGAACAACTCGCAGGGTATGTTGGCCTGCTTCACGCGATGCGCGATGAGTTCTCGGGCAGGCACTCTTGTACCGAGGCGCTGGTGATTGAACCAGTTCCGGATTCCATGGATCAGTTAGTGTTCGCGAGCGAGCGCGATCTGGCCGTGGACTCCATTAACCGGCAAGCTCAGGCGCTGAACCAGATCAACCGGGCTTTGCATCGCATCCGGGCCGGAGAGTTCGGTGTTTGCCTCCATTGCAACCAGCCGATTTCCCTGAAGCGGCTGACGGCACTGCCTTGGGCCGCCTTATGTATCCGTTGTCAGGAAGCCGAGGACCGAGCTGAAGGTGTCCAGCAGGATCTTGCGGAGTTCTCCAGTGCCGTGTAAAGCCGAATCTAGTTTCAGGCCGAGTCTAATTTATGGCGGGGTCAAGTCATCTGGTCTCCCTCCAGACCGGGAACGGGCAGTGCCGAAGGCAAGCGGCCGCCCCGCCACCACCCACACCTACCGTGGTGGGGGGAGCGAAAATCGCAGGGGGGTGGTATATGCTAATCGGCACGTTGGAGCGTACACTCAAGCCATGAAACGCGTGCGCACATTGCTGGCCGCCACGATTGCGGCTTCTTGTACCGCCTTTGCACAGGATTATCATCACAACAACATCACGGTAGGCGTCGGCGGGGCGGTTCCCGTTGGATCTGACACCTCCTACCTGCAGACTGCACCACTGTTTACATTGGGTTACGGATACCGCTTTAACCAGCTCTTTCAGGCCGACGCGGGAATCCAGATTGCGTTCGGTGCCGCCAACAACCAGAATGGCGAAGTCACCAACTTCGGAAACGTTCAGGGTGGCGACCACGAATTCATGATTCCGCTGGGAGGCCGGGTTTATATTCCTCAGCCCTACAAACGAATCGAGCTTTCCGCCGGTGGCGGCGCGGTGTATCTCCATTATGCGGAGACCGTCTCGTCCGGAGGCGCCTATTATTCGCCGACCTGTTTTTCCTGCACCGCGCGCGGTGGATGGGGAGGCTATGGGCTCTTCAACGCCCGCTACTATCTGGATAGCAATCACAACTTCAGCCTCGGCACGACGTTCCAGTACATCGCCGGATCCACCAACGGACCAGCGGTGGGGAACGTGCCTGGAATCAAAACGACTGATCACTGGGCGAACATCTCGGTGGAGTTCGGGCTGAGCTTCTAGCGCTGGAATTTCTGTAGGAGAAAACTGTATGGCAACATCTCACATCAGCTCCCTGGACATGGTGGAAACGTTTGGGCCTCGTCCGGTGCCCGAGATCGTGGCTGCCGGTTCCACCAAGGAAGACCGCTCGCCGATGACGCTCGAAGTGCTTCTCGCCACCGAAAGCGCTGGCGAGGGTCTGAGGGCGGCTGTCGCCGGTACGCCCTGGACATTCGCCGAAGTGACCAACGCCTCCGATGCTGCCGAAAGCATCCGGGGCATGCGCGCCCCGATCGTGTTGATCGACCAGGATTTGGCGGGCTCCCGCTGGTTGGATACGCTGCGCCTGCTGCGGGCCCGCCGCCGCGGCGTCTGCGTGATTGTGCTGGCCAGCCCGCAGGGCTCCGCCGCAGCCGATCGCCGCCTCCGCGAAGAAGTCGCCCGGCGAGGGGGATTCGACGTCCTGTTCCGGCCATTTCAACGCGCCGATGTTCTTTCCCTGCTTGTGTTTGCATACGCCCAGTGCCGCATCAGTTGGACGCGGTTCCCGCGAGTCCATTGCGCCGATGTGTGCGCTACTGGTTCCTAAAGCCGCCGAACACCCCAAAATCCGCCCGAACTTACGCGAAAATGGAGCATGGCCCAAGGCGCGCCTTCCCCCCGGCAGATTCTGAAAACCACTCCGCTCTTCGCGGCCCTGGATGAGGCGGAACTTGCCTCGCTCGCGGATCGGTGCGGGATTCATTCGTACTCGGCCGGCGAAGTGCTCTTCTCCGAAGGCGAGCGCTGCAAGGGTCTCTATATCGTTGTCAGCGGCCGTGTTCGGATCTTCAAAACCTCTTTGAACGGACGCGAGCAGGTTCTCGCATTGGAAGGGCCCGGCGCCTCTGTGGCCGAACTGCCGGTGTTCGACGGCGGAGACTACCCGGCATCGGGAGCCGCGGTGGAAAAAACCGAAGCCCTGTTCGTGTCGCGCGCCGATCTTCGCGCGATCTGCTTGGAGAAACCTGAGGTCGCGCTCAAGATGCTGCAAGTGGTGGGCGCGCGGCTGCGCCGGCTGGTGGGAATCATTGAGGAACTGTCCTTCACCACGGTCCGCCACCGCCTGATCTCCTGGCTGATCCGCGAAGGCAAAGCGAAGGGACAGAAAAGCGATCGCGGGATCGTCATTTCCCTGGATGCGAGCCATCAGGAACTCGCCGCGCAGATCGGTACCGTGCGCGAACTGGTTTCCCGGAATCTGGCCAGGCTCCAGGCGCAGGGCTTTCTCGAAGTCAACGGGCGCGAAATCACGATTCTGGATTCCGACGGCCTGGAAGCGGATTTAAGCTCGATGGTCTAGCATCGCGGAGTGACCAAAGTCACTGCGATGCGCGGCGGTCCGCCGTATTCTCAATGCAGAGAGGCGGACACCATGACAACTGTGACGGAGAAAACCATCCGGGAAATCGCGATCGAGAACCCTTCGAGCATCCGGGTCTTCGAGACGCTTGGCATCGATTATTGCTGCGGCGGCAGGAAAAGCTTGAGCGACGCTTGCGCGCACACCGGCCACGAGATGAGCCGTGTGCTGGATCTTCTGGCCGAGGCCGAGCGGGGCTCACGGGCTCGCGATGCGCAGGACTGGACCGGAGAGCCGCTGGCCGCGCTGATCGCGCACATCGTGGAAAAACATCACGGATTCGTTCGGCGCGAGTCGGCGCGCCTGGAGCCGCTGCTGGCCAAGGTGACTGGCAAGCACGGCCCGTTGCACCCGGAAGTCTCGAGCATCGGACAACTGTTTCTCGCCATGAGCCAGGAATTGTCAACGCACATGATGAAGGAAGAGCGGATTCTGTTCCCGTACATCGAGCAAATGGAGCAGGCCGCGGCGGCAGGCGTGCGCCGGCCCCAGGCGTGTTTCGGTTCGGTGGAACAGCCAATCGCCAACATGGTGGCCGAACATGAAGACGCCGGGGAACTGCTTTCCCGGATTCGCCATCTGTCGGGCGGTTTCGCGCCTCCCGCCGGCGCGTGTCCGACCTTCGTAGCCGTCTATAAAGGGCTGGAGGATTTCGAGCGCGACCTCCATCGCCACGTGCATCTGGAAAACAACATCCTGTTTCCGCGCGCGATCGCCATGGAAGCCCGCTGACGGCCCATGTCCGCGCGAAAAAAGCTCGAAAAGAGGGCGCTGCCGGAGCGGTCGCAGACGCTGCGCCGCTCGGTCCAGCTCGTGTTTCTCGCGTTAAACCTCTGGATCGGCGTTCAGTTCTACCTGTTTGTCCGCTATTTCGAAACCGGCGGCCGGTCCCTCCGCGTGAGCCGTCCCGCCGGCGTCGAGGGCTGGCTGCCGATCGCCTCTCTGATGAATCTGAAAGCGTGGTTCGTCACCGGAGCTCTGCCGGTGATTCATCCGGCCGGAACACTGCTGTTGATCGCGTTCGCCGCCTCTTCCTTGATCTTCCGGAAAAGCTTCTGTGGCTGGCTGTGCCCGGTGGGAACGATCTCGGAATACCTGGCCCGCGTGGGACGCCAGACATTCAGACGAAACTTCCGCCTGCCGCGATTTCTCGACGTCGTGTTACGCGGCATCAAATATCTATTGCTCGCTCTATTCCTCTACGCCGTCGGTTCCATGTCCGTGGAGTCGATCCACCAGTTTCTTGAAAGCCCGTACGGCCTGGTTGACGACGTGAAGATGCTCAATTTCTTCCGCGAGTTGGAGCTGACAGGCGCGATCGTGCTGGGCGGCCTAGCTCTCGGCTCGATTTTCATCCAAGGTTTCTGGTGCCGATATTTCTGCCCCTACGGGGCGTTCATGGGCCTGATTTCGCTCCCCAGTCCGCTGCGGATTCGCCGCGACAAGGATCTTTGCATCGACTGCGCGAAGTGCGCCAAGGCGTGTCCCGCCGCCTTGCCCGTCGACCGGCTGATTACGATCCAATCCGCGGAGTGCATCACGTGCCTGCAATGCGTCGCGTCCTGCCCCGCCGAAGGCGCGCTGTTTCTCTCGGCGCCCCAGCGCAGGCGCGTGCCGTCGTGGGCCGTCGCGGCCGGAATCGCCGCGATGTTTTTCGGCGCATACGCCTACGGCCAGATTTCAGGCCGTTGGGATACCGATCTTCCCGATCGCGTCCTTCTTAAGGTGGTCCCGCACGCGGACGACTTCGAGCATCCTTAATTCCTCCGCCGCTCGATCCATTCGTCGACTGCCAGTTTGCCGGGTCCAAAGATCAGGACCATGAGTGAGGCGAAAAGGAATGTGTACGGCGTGGCGGCGGTGAATTTGTCCGGATCGGAGAGGATCGAAAAGAGAGCCTCGCGGTCCGCCGTGATATAGGCTACCAGCATATTGGCGGTCAGCAGGAAAGCGATGGGTCTCGATGCGAGCCCGATCGCCAGCAGGATGCCTCCGCCGAATTCCAGACCCGCGATGAAGTGCGCGTTCACGCCGGGGAAGGGAATACCCAGGTGAGTGAAAAACTCCGTCACTTTCGCGATGTTGTCGATTTTCCCCCAGCCGGTTTGCGCGAACTGCCAGCCCCAGTAAAGCCTCACGGCCAACAGAAGCGGAGACTGGAGCGCGCTTGCGGTGCGGTTGAGCAGGCTCAGCGCGGCTCTCATCTGGCGTTCCTCACGGTGAGCCAGCCGAGCCTCGCCCACGTGGCAAACCAAAGTCGCAGCGAATCCGGCGGGGCGCCATCAACCGCGCGGCCGATCGACTTTCCGGCGGCGAGCGCCTTCAGAACGCGGAACTCCCCGGCCTCCATCCGCCGGTAATGGACGTTCAGATCCGCGCGATGCACGGCCAGAAACAACGGCCGCGGCTTCGCGCGTCGGCTTCGCGTCTTCATCCGAATTTCGTCGACGGGATATTCGAGTTCCAGCAGGTGGATGTACGGCTGCAAGCCCACCCGCGAGCCGGGCTGGAGCGCGAAAATCTCCGGCGCTTCGAGCGGCTTGGCCGAAGGCCCGTCGAACGCCACGATGTGCGCCCATTCGAGCCTCGCCATGTCAAGCGCCATCCGGCCGTACGCTGGATACCGCTCCAGCCATTCCACCAGACGCGATCCCAAATCCCGCAGCGTGAACGAGCGCGACGGTGTGTCCGTCAGATAGGCGCGCGCCATGCGCTCGAACCTCGCTGGTCCGAGCACCGATGCGAGCCCCGGAAAATCGTCTCGAAACGAATCGAGCAAGCGGAACCAGTAGCTGCGGGCGTAGATCTCCAGGCGTTCGCGCGAGCTCATGCGGCGGTTCGGCTTCAGCATCGCTTCGCCCCGATGCGTGGCCGGACGCCGCGCCAGACGGTCCGCGCGCGCGAGCGGCGTCATGATGGCCGCCGCCATTTGTTTCTGTGCTTCGGCGAGCCTCATGCCGCCACCCGGGCCGTTTCCGGCATGTAGCGAGCGGCCTTTAGGGCCTCCGCGTGCACTTCCTCGAAAAAGGGAATTTTGTCGTCCCATTCGAGGAGCGTCGGCGTGGGGCCGCAGCGCTCGATGGCGCGTTCGTAGAGCTTCCAAACTGGCTCAATCACCGGATGGTCATGTGTGTCCAGAATGTAGCGCTTAAAATCGGAATGCCCGGCGACGTGGATCTGCATCACGCGCGCCGGATCCACCGCGTCGACGTAAGCCCGCGGATCGAAGTCATGATTGCGGGAGGAAACGTAGATATTATTCACGTCGAGAAGGATGCCGCAGCCGGCGCGCTCCACCACTTCGTTCAAAAATTCCCACTCCGTCATCTCGGACATGTGGAACTCGGCATAACTGCTGACGTTCTCCACCGCGATGGGCAATTCCAGGAAATCCTGCGCCTGACGGACCTTTTTCGCGGTCAGTCTGGCCGCCTCGAACGTGTAGGGCATCGGCAGGAGATCGTGCGTGTAGCGCCCGTCGACGCTGCCCCAGCAGAGATGATCGGTGAGCCAGGGCGTCTTCGTCCGCTTGACCAGCGCCTTCAGGCGCTTCAGATGATCGCGGTTCAGCGGCTCGGCCGAACCGAAGTACATCGAGACGCCATGCTGCACGACACGATACTGTTCCAAAATCCGGTCGAGTGTCGCCAGAGGGCGTCCACCTTCCACCATGTAATTT
This sequence comes from Acidobacteriota bacterium, assembly GCA_037439565.1. Lineage (GTDB taxonomy): Bacteria > Acidobacteriota > Terriglobia > Bryobacterales > Bryobacteraceae > Palsa-187. The sequence goes on from JBBIVT010000012.1 coordinate 38,677, forward strand.
TCCGAGATGATCTCGAACCAGTCGACGACCGGCTTGCGCTCGAGGATGTGATTCAGGTGCGGGACGCGCAGCCCGACGCCGATTCCGTATTCGTTGAACTTATTCATAAGGCCAGAACCGCTCGTCGCGGCTCGCGATCCCGAATGAACGCGAGCCGCGGCGGGAGGATTACATCTTCGGCTTGGAGCCGTCGGTTGCGCAGGCGCCCTTGCCTTTGCAATCGTTCTTGCCCCATTGCTTTTTGTCGCCTCCGCCGTTGCCCTTGCAGGAGTTCATGCCCTTGCAGGCATGCTTCTCGATCTGCTTCTTGTCCCCGGCTGCGCCGGCCAGCATCCCGGCCAGCAGACCCGACTGCGTAGTGGGCTTAGGCTGCGCGGCGCGAGCGGCCGTGCCTCCCATCAATCCGGCAAAAGCGGCGGCGAGCGCCAGGGAATTCTTTGAAACTTTCATGTCGATCTCCTTTGGTGAAGTGTTGCTTCGAACGGTGAGTGCGCCGCGGCGGCGATTTCTTACAAAACTTTTTGCGCGTTCCGCGCGGCTGCGCGTATGCTGGAGTTTCATGACGCCCCCGGTCCTTCTGGAACGCCTCCGCCGCCGCGACCCCGAGGCGCTGGCCGAAGCCGTGCGCGATCACGCCCGCCCGCTCTACCGCGCCGCCCGCGCTCTGGGTTTCGCCGAACCTGAAGCCGAGGATCTAGTGCAGGACGTCTTCACGATCTTCCTCGAAAAGCTCGACGGCTTCGAGGGCCGATCCCAGCTCCGCACGTGGCTGTTCGGCATCCTTCATCGAAAAGCGATGGAGCGCCGCCGCGCAGCCTGGGTGGACGATCGCGCCGATCCTATCGATGAGGTTTTCGAATCGCGCTTCGACGCGAATGGCAAGTGGTCGCGTCCACCCGCGGACCTGGAACGGCTCTTTCAATCGAAGGAACTCGGCCAAGCCATTCGCGGCTGCATGGACGGCCTGCCCGCGAATCAGCGCGAGGCGTTCGTGCTGCGGGAGGTGGAAGGCATGGAAACCGATGAAATTTGTAAGATTCTGGACGTGAGCGTCACCAACTTTGGGGTCCTGATGCACCGGGCCCGCGCCCGCCTGCGCGAGTGCCTGGAATCGAAAGGCTGGAAGAAATGATTTCCTGCAGAAACGTCTCGAAGCTCCTGATGGAGGACCGGCTGGCTTCCCAAAGCCGGTGGACGCGCATGCAGGTCCGGTTGCATCTGGCGATGTGCGATTTGTGTTCGCGCCTGGCGCGGCAACTGGAACAAATCCGTTCCGCCGCGCGGCAGGTTGGCGACGCCGATCCCGGCCTTGAAGAGCGGTTGATCCGGAAATTGTCCGGGCGCTAACCGGGAAACGCGTTACTCTCTATGAAAGAGCGCGGCGGCGCAAAGGAGGCTCGGTTCGATGACATCGTGGAGAGGTGTGGTATGGGCGGCACTCTGGGGAGCGGCCCTGGGGTTCTCACAGCAGGCGGCCATTTATAACAATCCTTCCGCGCCCATGGAGCAGCGTATCGACGATCTGGTGTCCCGCATGACGCTGGAGGAGAAAATCTCCCAGATGATGAACGATGCCCCGGCCATTGACCGGCTCGGCATCCCCGCCTACAACTGGTGGAATGAGTGTCTGCACGGCGTGGCCCGCGCCGGCCGTGCGACCGTGTTTCCCGAAGCCATCGGCCTGGCCGCCACGTGGGATCGCGACCTGTTGTTCCGCGTCGCGACGGCCATCTCCGACGAAGCGCGCGCCAAGCACCATGAAGCCTTGCGCCGCGGCGAGCACAGCATCTATGAGGGCCTCACCTTCTGGACTCCGAACATCAACCTGTTTCGCGATCCCCGCTGGGGCCGGGGCATGGAGACCTACGGCGAAGATCCCTACCTAACCGGACGCATGGCCGTCGCGTTTATAAAAGGACTGCAGGGCGACGATCCGAAGTATCTGAAAACCGTCGCCACGGCGAAACATTACGCGGTGCACAGCGGTCCCGAGTCGACGCGCCACACCTTTGACGCCGTCGTCAGCGAAGAAGACTTGCGCGAGTCGTACCTGCCGCATTTTGAGGCCGCGGTCAAAGAAGGCGGCGCTTACTCGGTGATGTGCGCCTATAACAGCGTCGACGGCGAGCCTGCCTGCGCCAATCCCCGCCTGGAGACCGATATTCTGCGCAAGGAGTGGGGGTTCAACGGCTATATCGTCTCCGACTGCGGCGCAATCGACGATATTTATGCTCGCCACAAGTTCGTCCCCACTGCGCCCGAAGGCGTCGCGAAGGCCGTGAAGGCCGGAACCGACTTGACGTGCGGCACCGAATACGCCGCGCTCGCGCCGGCCGTGCGCCGCGGGCTGATCAGCGAGGCCGAGATCGACGTGTCGCTCAAGCGCCTGTTCCGCGCCCGCTTCAAGCTCGGCATGTTCGATCCGCCGGAGATGGTGAAGTACGCGCAAATCCCCTATAGCGTCAACGACAGTCCGGAGCATCGCCAACTGGCGCTGGAGACCGCGCGCAAATCCATCGTCCTGCTGAAGAACGAAGGCGGCGCGCTGCCGCTCAAAAAATCTTTGAAGACCGTCGCCGTGATCGGTCCCAACGCCGACGACATTGATGTGTTGCTGGGGAATTACAATGGCATCCCGACGGCTCCCGTCACGCCGCTCGAAGGCATCCGGCGCAAGCTGGGCGCTTCGAAGGTGATCTATGCGCGAGGCAGCGATCTGGCGGCGGGCGTCCCGCACTTCGTGCCGATTCCCAGCTCGGCGCTATTCACCTCCAACGACCTGAGCAGTCCGCACGGCCTGAATGCCGAGTATTTCGCGGCTTGCAACTGGGACGGCAAGAAGCACAATCCCAAGGGGGCGGCCGGTTTGGTGCAGCCTCCTTTGTTCACGCGCGTCGACGCGAATGTGGACTTTGAATGGTGGGAAGGCTCGCCGCGCCAGGATTTAAACGCCGATGATTTTGGAGCCCGCTGGAGCGGCTACATCACCGCGCCTGCCGACGGCACGTATCAGATCGGCGCAATTGGCATGAACGCGTTTGAACTGTATGTCGGGGGCAGGCAGATCACGCAATATTTCGGTATCCACGAAGGCAACTACCGCTATGCCGCGGTGCAGATGAAGGCGGGCGAAATGTATCCCATCCGCCTCGACTATCACGAGTTTTCCAACGACGCCAGCATCCGCCTGCTTTGGGCGGGTCCGCAATCCTCGTCTTCGGCCGATGCCGTCGCCGCCGCCAGGCAGGCCGACGCGGTGGTTCTCGTACTCGGTCTTTCGCCGCGCCTCGAAGGCGAGGAAATGAAGGTTCCCGTCGAAGGATTTTCAGGCGGCGACCGAATTCAGCTCGGCATTCCCCGGGCCCAGGAAGATCTGATGAAGGCCGTCGTGGCCACTGGGAAACCCGTGGTGCTGGTGTTGCTCAACGGCAGCGCTGTGGCGATCAATTGGGCCAAGGATCGCATCCCCGCCATTGTCGAGGCGTGGTATCCCGGCCAAGCCGGCGGCGACGCTATCGCCGACGTTCTGTTCGGCGACTACAATCCCTCCGGCCGCCTTCCGGTGACGTTCTACAAATCCGCCGATCAGCTCCCGCCATTCGACGATTACAACATGAAGGGCCGGACGTATCGCTTCTTCACCGGCGAACCGCTGTTCCGCTTTGGCGATGGCCTCAGCTATACCAGATTCGCCTATTCGAATCTGGCCGTCAGCGGGACGAAAGTCTCGGTCGAGGTGCGGAACACCGGCGCGCTGGCGGGCGAGGAAGTGGTGCAGCTTTATCTATCGCGCGCGGGCGGCGCAGCGATCCGGTCGCTGGCGGGTTTTGAAAGGATTGCCCTCAAGGCCGGGGAGCGCAAGACGGTGCAGTTCACCCTGCAGCCGAAAGAGTCGGGTGACTATACAATTGCGGTCGGCGGAAGCCAGCCGGGGGCGGTGCAAACATCGCTGCGGTTGACCCCACGCTGACGAGTTTTTCATGAAAATGTGACCAGTGGACACAGCCGGCTTCGCTCATTGGGAGGCGAGTTTCGGAAAGTGGATGAGAGGACGATCGGCGGCCGTTGCTAGTGCGCTAAATCGATGCCGAGCTTTTTTAGTTCCTCGGCGTAGTAGCGCTTGTGCAGCAGCTCCCACTCCTCGGTGCCCTCGCCGATTTCGCGCTTCTGCGTGCGGATCTTCGCGCGAGCCGCCCGGTCCACTTTGTCCTCGGTGGCCAGCAGCTCCGTCACCACCTTGACCAATTCCAGGCGCACGTCGTTGGGTTGCTTCTTCACCCGGAAATCCCGGCTCTTGCGAAGATCGGTTACGATTTTGTGCGACAGGTCGTTGATCTTGTCGCGCGACAGTTTCATGTGGTCGCCGGAATCGCGTCCTGCCGCTCGGATCACCTTCCGCTGCGTGATCAACGTGTTCTTGATCTTGCGGAACATGTCCTGATAGCTGACGCCCTCGCGGCGCATGTATTCCGTGTACTGGCTCAGCATCTCGCGGACTTCCTCGTTCAGGCTGTCCTCGATCGCCAGATCCTGTTCAATGACGTTGCTGATGTACGCCGCCGCCACGGCTGGATCGGTGGTCTCAATCCACTGCGGCGTCAGCTTTTTGACGATTTGACGGGAGACGTAATCGATAAATTCTCGTGCGAGCAGCATTCCTCGCAACTAGAATAGCAAACGTGGGCCTCAGTTCGTGGTCTCACCCCTGTGATTTTCAAGAAATTCGCCGTCGATCGGTTTCCGGCCCCGGAAACCCTCTTCCATCCCGTGCCAGAAGCGGATGCGGTCCTCTCCCAGTTTCCAGCACAGGCACACGGTCTGGCCGCGATAATGGGCCAGAAAATCGATTAACCCGGTTTCGACGTCCTTCAACAGCGCCCCGGCCTGCTCCACCCGGTCGACGGCGTCCTTAAGCGCGGACGCGCTCGTATCCCGCCGCGCCCGCACCGCCAGCAGCGGTCCAGGATTCACGCGCGAGCCCCCCGCCATCCGGATCCGCTTTGTGTGGCGGTCCATTTCATCGCTTGCCTTCCGGTGCTCTTCGCGTTGGAAAAGAATCTCCCGCAGCGCGCTTTCGACCTCTGGAAGAACCCGTTCCGCTTCGTCGACCGTGAAATATCGATGCATGGTCAACTCTTCTTGAACTTCGTCAGGTCCTTTACCGCTTCCATCCAGTTATAGACGATAGGGCAGTAGGTCGCGCGGTCCACGAACTGCCACATCCGGCTCACCATCGATCCGCTGCCGCGGAGCAGGTGCGGAAACCGCTCGCAATTTCCTGGCCGTGCCTCATACACCGAACACTCGTTGCCGTTCAGAAACACACACCCGGCCTGGGCGCTGCGTTTTAGGATCCGTTCTCCGTCTTCCCCCGTCATGGTGTATTCCTCGACGAATTTCGCCTCTTTAACCCGCAGGAACTTTGCCAGATGTTCAATGTCGCGCTCGGCGAGCTGAACCTCAGTGACGCGGCAGCACTCGGCGCACAGCCGGCAATCGATGGCGTCGGTAACTTCCTCGGCTGCCCGGCGGAACTGCCTCTCTACCCATTCGTGCGACTTCAAGTACTTGCGGAACTGCAGATTCTCCGCGCGCTTCTTTTCGCCTAAGCGGCGGATCTGGATCAGGTCCGTGAGCATGTTCCTATCATCGCAGGCATCTTTCGTGTTGTAATCGTTACAATCGCAATTAAGGCAAACCGCGTGTCCGACCGTCTCTATCTCTCCTGCTGGATTTCTGGCTACAACGCGTCCAACATGCTGCGCCACTTCGGCCGCATGCTCAGCGTGTTTCCTTTCTCGAAGCTCGCCAAGCGAGGCCCAGTCGTCCGCCTCTACGCCGTCGAGCACACGGAGCCGCCGTTGTTCGAGCGAGAATTCGCTCCGGGCGCGGAGGTGGCCATCCTGCTTGACGCCTTGCGCGAGTTCTCGCCCGCGGACTGCGCGATGGAGGTGGACGCCTTTTGGGACCTTTGGGACCACAATGGCGAAGAGTGGAAGCTCCTGCCGGTTGCCGTGACCCTGGCCGCCTTCGGACCCTCCTTCGACAACGAACTCGAGGACCATCTGCGCATCGAATTCGGCCTTGATTCCCGTTTCCTTCCCACCCCCGGCGTCGAGGGAGCGCTCCGCATCGGCCAGTCGAACATCCGTAGCCTGCTGCACTTGGTCGAGGAGATCGACCGCGTCATGAAGCCGGAGCGCCGGACGTTGTGGTCGGAAAGCGGAGCCAACTTCGCTGACGTCTTGCGTCAGACGCTCGGCGGCATCAACGTGAATTGAAGTCCGTCGAAAGGGGCAGTCAGAATCGGCGCGATCAATTTGCTCGAACACTGCCGCTTTGGCGATCCGGACTGGCCCTGATCGCTCTTTAGAACACTCCCAGCCGGCGCTTGACAACTCCGCCCTTTCCGTCTAATCTAGGACTGAAAAGGTCTGAGATGTTGAAGCTCACCAAAAAGGCGGATTACGGGCTGATCGCGCTGTGTCACATGGCGTCGCGGCGAGGCGGTTGTGCGTCCACCAAGGAAATTGCGGATGCCTATCACGTCCCTCTGCCTTTGCTCTCTAAAGTATTGCAAAAATTGGTTCGTTCCGGCCTGTTGACCTCGGAGCAGGGAACCAACGGCGGTTACCGTCTGTCCCGTCCGGCCGAGGAAATCACCACTTTGGAAGCGATTCGGGCCATTGACGGGCCCATTATTTTGACCCACTGCTTTACCGAACATGCGGGTTGCGATCAGAGCAAGTCCTGCCCGGTTCGGGAGCCGTTACGCAAGGTGCATGAAGGAATCCTGCGGCTTCTGTCCGGAATTACCATCTCCGATCTGACTCAAGATGAGATGGTCGTGCCGGCGATTCTCAGCATCCAATCAGCGATAGGAACACACTCACGATGAAACTGCCGATTTACATGGACAACCACGCCACCACGCCGATGGATCCGCGCGTGTTTAAGGCGATGACGCCGTACTTCACCGAAATCTTCGGCAACGCGGCCAGCCGCAACCACAGCTTCGGCTGGGTGGCGGAAGAAGCCGTCGAAAAAGGGCGCAAACAGATCGCGGACCTCATCGGCGCAACCCCCAAGGAAATTATCTTCACCAGCGGCGCCACCGAGTCGAACAATCTGGCCCTGAAAGGCGTGGCCGATATGTACGCCGAAAAGGGCAACCATATCATCACCGCCGCCACCGAGCACAAGGCCATCTTGGACACCTGCAAGCACCTGGAGCATGGTGGCACCCGCGTTACCTACCTGCCCGTGCAGCAGAACGGTCTGGTGGACCTGCAGCAGTTGAAGGAAGCGATCACGGACAAAACGATCCTCATCAGCATCATGTATGCGCAGAATGAGATCGGCGTGATCCAACCCATGGCGGAGATCGGCAGGATTGCAAAAGAGCGCGGCGTGCTGGTGCACTCCGACGCGACGCAGGCGGTGGGCAAGATTCCGGTAAACGTGCTCACGGACAACATCGACCTGATGTCCTTGAGCGGCCATAAAGTTTACGGGCCGAAGGGCGTGGGCGCGCTCTATGTGCGCCGCCGCAATCCCAGGGTGCAGCTTACTTCGCAGATGGATGGCGGAGGCCACGAGCGCGGCATGCGTTCGGGCACGCTGAACGTCCCGGGCATCGTCGGATTGGGCGAGGCCTGCGCCATCGCCAAGGCGGAAATGGCCGAGGAAGCCAAGCGCTTGGAGTATCTGCGCGACAAGATGAAGGACCGTCTTCTTGCCGCGCTCGACGAGGTTTATATCAACGGCACCATGGATCATCGCCTGCCGAATAACCTGAACATCAGCTTCGCGTATGTCGAAGGCGAGTCCCTGCTGATGGGCATCAATGACGTCGCGGTGTCGAGCGGATCGGCCTGCACGTCGGCCACGCTGGAGCCGAGTTATGTGCTGAAGGCTCTGGGCGCGGGCGACGATCTGGCGCATTCCAGCATCCGTTTCGGGTTGGGCCGCTTCAATACGGAAGAAGAAGTGGATTACGTGACGGCGAAGGTAATCGACGTGGTAAAGAAGCTGCGCGAGCTGTCGCCTCTGTACGAAATGTTCAAGGAAGGGATTGACCTGACGAAGGTCCAGTGGACGGCTCACTAACCGCATCGATTGAGGAGAGAACAACATGGCATATTCAGAAAAAGTTGTCGATCATTACAATAACCCGCGCAACGTGGGTTCGATGGATAAGACCGATCCCAACGTGGGCACCGGTATGGTGGGCGCTCCGGAGTGCGGCGATGTGATGAAGCTGCAGGTGAAGGTGAATCCCGCCACCGGCATCATTGAAGACGCGAAGTTCAAGACGTTCGGCTGCGGCAGCGCGATCGCGAGCTCTTCGCTGGCGACGGAATGGCTGCGCGGCAAGACGGTGGACGAAGCGCTGGCGATCAAGAATACCGACATCGTCAACGAGCTGAGCCTGCCTCCGGTGAAAATCCATTGCAGCGTGCTGGCCGAGGACGCGATCAAGGCCGCGATCAGCGATTACAAGCAAAAAGCCGCGAAAGCGTAGCTTTGTATGGTGCAGGTGACTCCAAAGGCGGTCCAGAAGATTCGCGAGGCCTTCGCCCGGGAAAAGGTCACGGGAGGGCTGCGCCTGGGCGTGTTGGGCGGAGGGTGCTCCGGCTTGAGCTATCAGTTCAAGTTCGACCCCAAGCCTCGTCCGACCGACAACGTGCTGCAGTTCGAGGACGTGAACGTGTTCATCGACCCGAAGAGTTTGGTGTTTCTGGACGGCATGACGCTGGACTGGAAAGATTCGCTCATCCAGTCCGGGTTCGTCTTCGAAAATCCCAACGCCAAAAAAAGTTGCGGGTGTGGAACGTCGTTCTCGGCGTAAGGCGACTGGCCGCCGATGAACGCCGATAAACGCGGATTCAAAACAAATGCTCTTCTATGAAGCGTTCGGGTTGGAGCCGGCGCTTTCGCTTGATTTCGAAGACCTGAAGAAGCGCTTCTACGAGCGTAGCCGGCAGTGGCATCCTGACCGTTTTTCCCGCGCATCGGCGGAGGAACAGGACAAGGCGCTGCAGATGACCTCGGTTCTGAACGACGCGTTTCGTGTCTTGCGCGACCCGGTGGCGCGAGCCGAGTATTTTCTCAAAGAGAACGGGATTGAGCTATCGAAGGAAGCTCCGCCGGAGCTGCTCGAGGAAGTGTTCGAATTGAATATGGCCCTGGAGGAGTTGCGCGGCGGCGACGAATCCGCCAAGCCGCAATTGGCCGAGGCGCGGGCAAGGTTCGTGGCGATGCGGGACGCGATCGACGCCGAACTGGCGGCCGCCGGCGCCCGCTACGACGAATCGCGCGATCAAGCGGTGCTGGATCAAATCCACGCCGCCCTCAACCGGCGGCGTTACATTAAAAATCTGATTCGAGACGTGGAACATGTCCTTCCAAATTGATTTCGGGAGCGGGAAATCGCCGGTTGTCGGCATAGATCTGGGCACAACCAACAGCCTTGTCGCCGCAATGGAGTTGACCGGCCCGCGCATTTTATCCGGTATCGTGCCAAGCGTAGTTTCCGTGAGCGAAGCGGGCGAAACCATCGCCGGCGCACAGGCCCGCGAGATGCTGCTGACCCATCCGGAGCGCACCGTCTATTCGGTGAAGCGGCTGATGGGCCGCGGCGTTGGCGACATTCAGGAAGAACTGAAGCTGTTTCCGTTTCACATCGCCGAGGGCAGCGAGGCGACAATCAAATTGAAGCTCGGCGACAAGACGTACACGCCGCCGGAGGTCTCGGCGCATATCCTGCGCAAACTCAAGCTCGACGCAGAGGCGGAACTGGGCGTGCCGGTCACGCAGGCCGTGATCACAGTGCCCGCGTATTTCAACGATGCGCAGAGGCAGGCGACGAAGGACGCGGGCCGCATCGCCGGCCTGGAAGTGCTGCGCCTGGTGAATGAGCCCACCGCGGCGGCGCTGGCCTACGGCCTCGACAAGCGCCAGGAAGGCGTGGTCGCGGTGTACGATTTCGGCGGCGGCACGTTCGATATCTCCATCCTGCGGCTGCACGACGGGATTTTCGAGGTGCTGGCCACCAACGGCAACACGCATCTCGGCGGCGACGACATCGACAACCTGCTGCTGAAGATCGCGCTCGAAGACATCCAGTCCGAATGGGGTTACGACGTTTCAAAAAAGAGCGACGCGGTGCAACTGCTGCGGCGCGCCGTGATCGATGCCAAGGAGAAGCTGTCGTTCGCTCCTGCCGCGGCCATCGATCTGGAATATGGCGGCAAGACGTATCAGCGCGAGATCACGCGGGAGCTGTTCGATAAATTGGTTGCGCCGGTGATCGACCGCACGCTCGGGCCCTGCCGCGATTGCATCAAGGACTCAGGCGTGGCCGTCGAAGACATCGACGAAGTCGTGATGGTGGGCGGCTCCACGCGCATCCCGCTGGTGCGCAGCGCGGTGGAGGCGCTGTTCAAGAAGCGTCCGCACACGGAGCTGAATCCCGATGAAGTGGTGGCCCTCGGCGCGGCGGTGCAGGCGGGGATTTTGTCGGGGGACGTGGAAGACAAGCTGCTTTTGGACGTCACGCCATTGTCGTTGGGCATCGAGACGATGGGCGGATTGGTGTCGAAGCTGATTCATCGCAACTCCACCATTCCGGCTTCGGCCACGGAGCAGTTCACCACCGCCGTCGACGGCCAGCGCAACGTGCTGATTCACGTGGTGCAGGGCGAACGCGAACTGGTGAAGGATTGCCGCAGCCTGGCAAGGTTCGATTTGAAGGACCTTGCGCCGATGCCGGCCGGATTTGCTCGCGTTGAAGTAAAATTCCTGATCGACGCGAACGGGATTTTGAGCGTGACGGCGCGCGATCAGCGCTCAGGAAAAGAGCAGAGCGTCGAAGTAAAGCCGTCCTATGGGCTGACGGACGAGCAGGTCGAGGCGATGATCCTGGAATCCTTCGACAAGGCCCAGGAAGACTTTAACGAGCGGCAGGTGCGCGAGGCCCGGGTGGAGGCGGACGTGATTCTGACGGCCACGGAGAAGGCGAAACAGAATGACGCCTACTTTGAGCTGACCGTAGACCAGCGCGCCGCGGTGGAGCGGGGCGTAAACGAACTCCTGTTGGTGTATCATGGCGACGATCATCTGCTGATCCGCGCGAAGATCGACCAGTTGAACGAGGCAACACAGACGCTGGCCGAAAACATGATGAATACCGCCGTGCGCGGGGCGCTGAAAGGAACCAACATCAATGCCTAAGCTCACCTGGGACCGGTACGAAGACATCGCCTATGCGCTGTTTGAAGAACACCCGGAGATCGACCCCACCAACATCCGCTTCACCGATCTGCACCAGTGGATTACCGATCTGGAAGAATTCGGCGACGATCCGAAAAAGTCGAATGAATCGAAGCTGGAAGCGATTCAGATGGCCTGGCTGGAAGAGTGGCAGGATAATCAGTAGCGAAGGCCACCTTCTCGACGTCCGACTATTCGTAATGGGTCCACATTCGTATGACTTTCACGGTCCGTTCCCGGCTGACGATTTGATAGACCAGCCGATGCTGGATATCGATGCGGCGTGAACAGGCCCCGGCCAGATCTCCGGCCAGTTTTTCATAAGGCGGCGGAGTCCTGAAAGGGTCCTCGGCCAGGATACGCAGGAGTGCTTCTGCTTTTGATCGTTTTCCAGACGCCGATAGCTTCTTCGCGTCCTTCTGGGCCTGCCGCGTGAAAACGACTCGCCAGGCTACCAGTTGAGGTTCCCGGAGCATTTTTCGACCGGCGTTTTCAGTCCGCGGCGAATGGATTCCCGCATGCCGGGGATGGAGAGCAGATAGAGCGTCTCCTGGATCGCCCGCCAGTCCTCCTCGGCGAGCAGAACGCCGTTGGAGCGCTTGCCCGTGATGAGGATAGGCTCGTGGGATTCCGCCGTTTCGTCCAACAGGCCATAGAGACCTGATCGCGCCTCGCTTGCGTTGAGGACTCGCGCCATATCCATAGCGTACGAGATTCCGTACGGGTTCGTCAAGGCTCGCTATGATGAAATGAATGCTCTTCGACGCCTCCGATCCTTCCCTTTTTGACATTCACAGCCATGCGGCCGGGCCTGCCGGATCGCTGCCGCTGACGGCGGAGATCCTGCGGGAGCGTCCCTCGGGCGATCTGTTCGGCTGGACGCAGAATGCCGGCATGGGGTGGGATGCGGCGAAGCTCGGCGGGAAAGAGTTCCTGATTCTTTCGACGCACGGAGGGATTCGCGCGGCGGATGGGACGCCCATAGCCCTCGGGTATCACACCGGGCATTGGGAGGTCGGGTTGCTGATGGAAGCCGCCGCCGCGGAACTGAAATCCGCCGGTGCGATCCCCTTTGCCGCCTACTGCACCGATCCCTGCGACGGCCGCACGCAGGGGACCACCGGAATGTTCGATTCCCTGGCGTATCGCAACGACGCGGCGACGGTGTTTCGGAGACTGATCCGGTCACTGCCGACGCGCAAGGGAGTTCTGGGGGTCGCGACCTGCGACAAGGGCCTGCCCGCCATGATGATGGCTCTTTCCGCGATGCACGATCTGCCATGCGTGCTGGTTCCGGGCGGCGTGACGTTGCTCGCGGAGTCGGGCGAGGACGCGGGGCGCGTGCAGACCATCGGCGCGCGGTTCGCGCATGGGCAGATCACGCTGGAGCAGGCGTCCGAACTGGGATGCCGCGCCTGCGGATCGCCAGGCGGCGGATGCCAGTTCCTGGGAACCGCCGCGACGTCGCAGGTGGTTGGCGAGGCGCTGGGCTTATCTTTGGGGCATTCCGCTTTGGCGCCCTCCGGGCATGCCATCTGGCTCGACATGGCGCGGAGGTCGGCGCGGGCGCTGATGGAAATGGAAGCGCGCGGCATCGCCACCAAGGACGTTTTGACCGGCGCCGCGCTGCACAACGCCATGGTGACGCACGCGGCGTTCGGAGGATCGACGAACCTGATCCTGCATCTGCCGGCGATCGCGCACGCGGCGGGCTTGAAGCGTCCCACCGCTGATGATTGGGCGCGTGTGAACCGCATGGTTCCGAGGATTGTCGACGCCCTGCCGAACGGCCCCCGCCATTTCGCCACGATCCAGGTGTTTTTGGCCGGCGGCGTGCCCGAAGCGATGCTGCATCTGCGGCGCGCGGGCCTGCTCGAAACGAAGGCGCTGACCGTGAGCGGTGTGACGCTGGGCGAACTGCTCGATCAATGGGAGGTTTCGGAGCGGCGGGCGAAACTGCGTGCGACTTTGAAAGATCGCGACGGCATCGACCCGGATGACGTGATCCTATCTCCCCAGGAAGCGTTGCGGCGGGGACTCACGTCCACCGTGTGCTTCCCGCACGGAAACCTTGCGCCCGAAGGCAGCGTGATCAAGAGTACGTCGATCGATCCGAGCGTGGTGGATGCGGATGGCGTCTATCGCAAAACGGGTCCGGCGAAAATCTTCCTGAGCGAGCCGGCGGCCATTGCGGCGATTAAGGACGGGCGCATCAAAGCGGGTGACATTCTTGTTCTGATGTGCCGGGGGCCGATGGGCGCGGGCATGGAGGAGACCTATCAGCTCACCTCCGCGCTGCGGTATTTGCCTTTTGGAAAAGACGTGGCCATCGTCACCGATGCACGCTTCAGCGGTGTCTCGACCGGCGCTTGCATCGGGCATGTATCGCCCGAAGCGCTGGCAGGAGGGCCGATCGGCAAGCTGCGCGACGGGGACAGGATCGAAATCGTCATAGACCGCGTCAAGCTGGAAGGCAGCGTGAACCTGGTTGCGCCCACGGTGGAAGAAGGCTCGCGCATCTTGGCGGCGCGCGAATTACGCGAGGATCTGGCCCGGGACGCGGCCCTTCCGGACGATACGCGCATCTGGGCCGCGCTGCAGGACGTCAGCGGAGGCGCGTGGGGCGGGGCAGTGTACGACGCCGATGCGATCCTGGCGGTCATCGCGGCGGGCCAACGTGCGCTAAAATCAGCGTCATGCGATTAAAACTTTTGGCTATCGGAATCGCCGCTCTGGCGATGGTGACCGCGTCGAACGCAAGGGCGGAGGACAGGGTGTTCGAGCTGCGCACGTACACCTGCTACGAAGGACGTCTCGACGCGCTGAAGGCGCGCTTCCGCGATCACACGATCGAGATTTTCAAGCGCCATGGAATGACGAGCATCGGCTACTGGGTTCCTACCGACCCCGAAAAATCCAAGAACACGCTGGTATACATCATTGCGCATTCGAGTTTGGAGCAGGCCAAGAAGAACTGGGCCGGGTTTCGCGACGATCCGGAGTGGAAGAAGGTTAGCTCGGATTCGGAAAAAGATGGCAAAATCGTGAGCCACGTCGATTCGGTGTTCATGACCCCCACCGATTTTTCGCAGATTAAGTAGGCTGTCTCAGGAGCCAACCGTGTGGAAAGTTCTCGTCCTGGCGGCGGCCGCCACGCTTTGGGCGCAAAAGCCCTTGGACATCTATTGGATCGACACCGAAGGCGGCGCGGCGACATTGATCGTCTCCCCCACCGGCGAATCCCTGCTGGCCGATACCGGCAATGCGGGCGACCGCGATGCGAGGCGGATTTTCGACGTCGCGACGAAGCAGGCGCACCTTCAAAAGATCGACATCCTGGTGACCACGCACTTCCACAGTGATCACGTGGGCGGCCTGGAAGCCTTGGCGAAGCTCATTCCCATCGGACGCTTTATCGATCACGGCGACTCGTCGGAGATGGAGCAGCCGGGCGACGCCAAGTTGTGGGCGGCCTATAAGACTTTGTCGGCCGGGAAGAGGACGTCGTTGAATGTAGGCGATACGATTCCTCTGTCCGGCGTGCAGATCGATGTGGTCACGTCCAACGGCAACGTGCTTTCGACTGGCGGCGAGGCGAATCCATTCTGCGCAAACGCCGCGAAGAAGGAAATCGACACGGGCGAGAACGGCCGCAGCTTAGGATTCAAGCTGACCTACGGAAAATTCACGTTCCTTGACCTGGGCGACCTCACCTGGAACAAGGAACTGGAACTGGCGTGCCCGCAGAATCATTTGGGGCGCGTGACGATGTTCCAGGCCACGCATCACGGCTTCTATGGCGACCGTTCCGGCGCGCCCGCGCACGTCTGGGCGCTCCATCCGCAAGTGGTGATCGTGAATAATGGCCCGCGAAAAGGCCTCGGCGCGGTCGCATACGAAACCATCGCCAGGACGCCCGGTCTGGAAGACGCCTGGCAGGTGCATACTTCGTTGGCCAACGATGCGGCGCATAATACTGCTCCGGACAGGATCGCCAATGCGGAGGCCACCAATGAGTGCAAGGGAAATTTCCTGAAGGCCTCCATTTCGAGTGACGGTAAATTCACCGTCACCAATAGCCGCAACGGAAATTCAAAAACGTATACCGCGCGTTAGCTATGCTGTAACACATGCGGCGCTTTCTCCTCCTGATGGCCTGCGGCGCGATCGTCGCGGCGCAGACCCAAGCTCAAAGCCGGCCCGGCATCACCGCCGAGGACTACTTCTCCTTCGAATTTCTCAGCGATCCCCAGCTTTCGCCCGACGGTCAATGGGTGGCTTATACCGTCGCCACCATCGATCAAAAGGCGAATAAGCGCGTTTCGCGCATCTGGATCGTGCCGGCGGACGGCTCGCAGCCTCCCACGCTGTTTGCCGGCGAGACGGCGTCCTCCAGCTCGCCCCGGTGGTCCCCGGACGGCCGGTCGCTCTCGTTTCTCTCCGCGCGCGACGGCGGCCGCCCGCAAATCTGGCTGCTGTCCCGCGCTGGCGGAGAGGCGCGGCGCTTATCGAACGTCGAAAACGGCGTGTCAAATTGCGAATGGTCTCCGGACGGGACGCGCTTCGTGTGTCTCACGCGCACCGGTCCGCCGCAAGGCAAAACCAGCGACGTGCGGCACTACACGCACATTTACTATAAGTACAACGACACCGGATATTTCGATGAAAAGCGTTCGCACTTGGTCGTGATCGGCGCGAAGACCGGCGCGGCGAAGCAGATCACCGATGGCAACGATTGGAATGACCTGGACCCCCATTGGTCGCCTGATTCCACGCGGATCGCGTTTGTTTCGAACAGGACCGGCAAGGAGTTCGATCTGGATCACAACTCCGACGTGTGGACGATTCCTGCCGAGGGCGGAGCCTTAACCAAAATCTCCGATCACGCCGGACCGGACACCAGTCCCCGGTGGTCGCCGGATGGGACGCGCATCGCTTTTCTCGGAGCCGACGACGAAGACGCCCCAACGAGGATCTACGTCGCACCGTCGAGCGGAGGCAAGCCGAGCGCTGCGCTGAATGCCGCCTTCGATCAGACCGCCGCGGAGCTTCAGTGGGCGGAGCGTGGGCGCGCGTTGTACTTCACTTCCGGCGTGAAAGGCGAGACGCATCTATACCGCATCGATGCGGCCTCCGGCGCGATCGCCGCGATCACCAAGGGTCCACGCGCTGTACGCTCGGCGTCGATTCAGGACTCTTCGGGCAGGCTCGCATACCTGGTCAACGATTTCACGCACCTCGACGACCTCTATGTGCGCGACCCGGGCGGCGCGGAGCGCCAGTTAACGCATCTTAACGCCGCGTTGTGGGATAGGCGCACGCTCGCAAGAGTCGAACGCATCCCGTATAAGGCCGCGGACGGCTGGGCGATCGACGGATTCCTAGTGAAACCCCTCGGCTTCGATCCGTCGAAGAAATATCCGATGATCCTCAGCATTCACGGCGGCCCCGCGGGGATGTACGGCGTCGATTGGTATCAGGAGTTTCAGGTCTATGCGGCGCGCGGGTGGGCGGTATTCTTTTGCAATCCGCGCGGGTCCACTGGCTATGGCCGCGAGTTCCAGCGCGCAGTCGCGGGCGAATGGGGAGGCAAAGCTTATACCGATATCATGACCGGCGTGGAGGAAGCGCTGAAGCGCAATCCCTGGATCGACCGTGATCGCCTGGGCGTCACCGGGGGCTCCTACGGGGGCTACATGACCAACTGGATCATTACACAAACCACCATGTTCAAAGCCGCCGTGACCCTTCGCAGCATCGCCAACTTCATCAGCGACGACGGCACGCGCGATGGCGCTTATGGCCACAAGACCGATTTTGGCGGCGACATTTTCCAGAACTACGAGGCGTATTGGAATGCCTCGCCCTTGCATTACGCGTCGAAGGTGAAGACGCCCACTCTGGTGCTGCACTCCGACAACGATTACCGCGTGCCCATCGAGCAGGGCGAGCAGTGGTTTCGCGCGCTGCAACATTTCGGCGTCACGTCGGAGTTGGTGATGTTCCCCCGCGAAAATCACAACCTGACCCGCACGGGCGAGCCGAAGCATCTGGTGGAAAGCCTCAACTGGCAGTGCTACTGGTTCGACCGTTTTCTGAACGGCAACGCGGCAGCCAAACGCCCGAATGAGCAATGATCCTTCCGCCTGAGCTCGACCGCATCGTGCGCGCGCTGATTGCTGGTGGATATCGCGCGCTGATCGCCGGAGGAGCGGTGCGCGACCATCTGCTCGGGCTTGCGCCGAAGGACTTCGACATCGAAGTTTACGGTGTTTCCTTCGACACGCTGGCCGGCGTGCTGGCGCATCACGGGCGCATCGATCTGGTGGGGCAAAGCTTCGGCGTGATCAAGTTGACGGCCAGCGGCGGCCGGGTTTACGACTTCAGTCTCCCCCGGCGCGACAGCAAGATCGGCCCCTCCCACCGCGGCTTTCTCGCCACCTTCGACCCCGGCATTACGCCCCAAGAAGCGTGTAGCCGCCGCGACTTCACCATCAATGCAATGGCCTTCGATCCGGTCTCCGGCGAACTGCTTGACTATTTCGGGGGCAGGGAAGATCTGCGCAACCGCGTCCTGCGCGCCACAAGCGCTGCCTTTCGCGAGGATCCTCTGCGCGTCCTGCGCGGGATGCAGTTCGCCTGCCGCTTCGATTTGACCGTGGATTCCTCTACTGCCGAACAATGCCGGGCGATCTGGCACGAATATCCGGCGCTGGCGCGGGAGCGCGTCGCCGAGGAATTCATGAAATGGGCGGTCAAGAGCGCGCGGCCGGGCCGTATCGCGGAGTATCTGGCGGCTACCGGCTGGATCGTCCATTTCCCGGAGATCGGCAACATCTTAAACGTGCCTCAGGATCCGGAATGGCATCCGGAAGGGGACGTCGGCGTCCATACAATGCACGTGGTGGACGCAGCGGCGCGAATCGCGGAGCGGGATTTGCTCGAAGGGGATGAGCGCGCGGTGCTGCTCTTCGCCGCGCTGACGCACGATTTCGCCAAGGCCGGGACTACCGCGCTGCGCCAGCGTCACGGAAAGATGCGCTGGACGGCGCACGGGCATGAAGCCGCAGGAGGCCCTCTGGCGCGCGCATTTCTGGAGCGGATCGGTGTGAAGGCGGCCATCGCCGATCAGGTTGTGCCGATGGTGGAAAATCATCTCGCGCATTCCAGCCTTCGCAACGACGTGACGCCCCGTTCCGTGCGGCGCTTGGCGCTCCGGCTCGCGCCTGCCAGTATCACCCAGCTTCTGCGCTTGATTGAGGCCGACCACTCCGGCCGTCCTCCTCTGCCGCCGGGGTTGCCGGAAGCGGCCGTGCGCATCGGCGAAATGGCCGCCGCCCAGGCCGTCGCCGCTGAGCCGATGAAGCCGCTGATCCTCGGCCGCCACGTGCTGCCGTATTTTGACGGAAAAGCCGGCCCGCACGTCGGCGAGATCACGCGTGCTGCTTATGAAGCGCAGACCGACGGCGCATTCTCCACCGAAGAAGAAGCAGCCGCGTGGCTGCGCCACCACATGCGGTCGCGGTGAACTTCGCCGGGGTAAACTTTTAAGGATGCACCCTCTTATCCTGGCGCTGCTGCTCAGCGCCGATCTGACGCCGCAGCAACAGTCGGCGATGGATCACATCACTGCGCAGTCGCTGCGCGGCCATCTTTCGTTTATCGCCTCCGATCTTTTGGAAGGCCGCGCCACGCCTTCGCGAGGGCTGGACTTGGCCGCCGAATACATCGCGTCGCAGTTCCGCCGCGCGGGGCTTGAGCCGGTGGGAGACGACGGCTATTTCCAGACCGCGACCCTGGTGCAGCGGGAGCCCAATTGGGAAGGGTTTGAAATGACCTTCACCGCGGGAGGAAAGACGCTGCGCATCGAAAAGAATGAAGTCTACCTGATGCCGGAAGCCGCCTTGAATTTGCGCGACGTGCCGGTGATCGTGCCCGATGCGAATACCCCGGTGGAAAGTATGCGCGGGAAGGCCGTTTTCGTGGGAAGCATGCGCGGCCGCGTCAACTTCACCGATTCCGCGCTGGTATTGTTCGCCAGTCCGAACATCCCGGCGGGCCCGCAGGTGCGCGATCCCGAGGCGGGTCCGGGCCGGGGCGCGACAAGCGTCGTGAATAAGCCGGAACTGGCCGCGTTCCTGAAGGACAATCCCGATGCCCGCTTGAGCGTGCACATGGCCGCGCCGGTCGAACGTCCGGTAAAGGTGCACAATGTCGCCGGGCTGTTGCGCGGATCCGATCCCAAGTTACAGGACACGTATGTTCTGCTCACCGCCCACTACGATCATCTGGGTGTGCGCGCCACGGGAGACGACAAGATCTTCAACGGCGCCAACGACGACGGCAGTGGCACGGTCTCGGTGATGGAGATCGCCGGCGCCATCGGCGCGCTGAAAGAGCGGCCCAAGCGCAGCATCCTGTTCATGACCTTTTTCGGCGAGGAGCGCGGGCTCGTCGGTTCCCGATATTACGGCCGCCATCCCATCGTGCCGCTGGATAAGACGGTCGCTGACCTGAATCTCGAACAGGTGGGCCGCACCGACGCGAGCGACGGTCCCCAGGTGGGCACCGCCTCGATTACCGGCTTCGATTTCTCAGAGCTGCCCGGCATCCTGGCGGATGCGGGCAAGATCGCCGGGGTTCGCGTCTACAAGAACGAAGAAGCCAGCGACGCCTATTTTGGCCGCAGCGACAATCAGGCGCTGGCCGACGTCGGCATCCCCGCGCATACTTTGTGCGTGGCCTTCGACTATCCGGATTACCACAAGGTGAGCGACCACTGGGAAAAGGTTGACTACGAAAATATGGCCAAGGTCGATCGCGCCGTGGCTCTGGCCCTCCTGCAAGTGGCATCGGACGCGGCGCCGCCAAAGTGGAATGAGGCGAATCCGAAGGCGAAGAAATACGTCGACGCCGCAAAAA
>JBBIVT010000013.1:0-42138 GCA_037439565.1 Acidobacteriota bacterium
CGATACGGGCGGAGTGCAACTCAGGGTCCCGGAAGCCAGCGCGGAAGTGTCGCCTCCCACAAATCCTAAATACCCGGTGATCGCGAAGGTTTGACCCGCCCCCCCATAGGTCCACGAACCGCTGACATTGACCGTCAATGGCGCGGGGTTGATGACACCGGTGCTGATCGTGGCATACGTGACTGCGTAGTTGTTTCCGCCGTTGCCATCGATGACGGTTCCGGCCGGCGTCATCACGTGGCTTGTCCCGACGTTCTTGTTGTCGTACGATTCCGTCCAGGTCACGCTGTCTCCGGCTCCAAGGCTACCGGTCGTGATGGTCGGCACCGCGGGGGATGCGGTCCCGCCATCATAAGTCTTGGTGCTGGCCGCTGCCGTCACTGTGATCGGCCGGGAGGTGATGATTCCGCCGTTGACGGGCACTAAGGTCACGTTGTAGTTTAGCCCGCCGTTCAGGTCGTTCACGATTCCAGATGGTGTCATCACGTGCGCCGCGCCGACGTTCCGGTTATCGTAGGTTTCGATGAAACCGAGCGAGTCGGTATAAGCCAGGCTCCCCGCCGTGATCGAAGGGGTCGCTGGAGAACTGGTCGTGCCGTCATAAACCTTTGAGCTGGCGCTAAACGTCACCGTCAGAGGCCGTTGCGTAATGGTCAAAGTGCCCGAGGTGTTGCCCAAATACGTGGCGTTGTAAGTCACGCCGTTGTTTACCGACACGGAGGCCGGACCCGAGCACGCAATCGTATATGTTCCAACATTACGCGGAGGGACGGTGCTGTAAACGCATGTCACCGCGTTTAGCGGCAGCGAGCCAGCCACATCGCCATAGATCGAGAAGGCCGGCGTTGGGTTCGCGTTACCGTAGACGACGCTTCCGGCCGCATTCGCGATCACGAACAGATGCGGCACTTCGGTATTGACGGTGTTGGAGTTGCCGCTTTCCTGCGTTTTGCCGCCCGCGCTCACCACTGCCGTCACGAAGTAGTAATAGAGGGTGTTGTAGCAAGTGTTGGTGTTGCAAATGGCGCTGCCGCCCTTGCCCGAATCGACAAAATCGTTGACTAAGTCGGTGAAGGCCGGCGCAGGAGTTCCTCCAGGGGTGCTCTTTAACGGCGTCGCCGGCGGCGTGCACGAGGTAGCCGGAGAAATCACGGCGCAGCGATAGATGTTGTAGGTCACCACCTGGCCCACGCTCGGCGGCGTCCACGTCAAAGTGATGCCGGTCCCGTTAGGATTAGCCGCCGTGAGTAGGGACGGAGGATCCACACTCGATAGAAGCACCGTATTCTCGTCAATTTCGCCGGCATCGGTGGCGAACGCTCCGCCGTCGGTGGCAAAGGCTCCCCCGTCGGTGGCAAAGGCTCCCCCGTCGGTGGCGAAGGCTCCGCCGTCGGTGGCGAATGCGCCCCCATCGGTGGCA
Source organism: Acidobacteriota bacterium (assembly GCA_037439565.1). Taxonomy (GTDB): domain Bacteria; phylum Acidobacteriota; class Terriglobia; order Bryobacterales; family Bryobacteraceae; genus Palsa-187. The sequence goes on from JBBIVT010000013.1 coordinate 1,421, forward strand.
AACGCACCGCCGTCCGTCGCCAAGGCACCGGCATCGGTGGCAAAGGCTCCGCCGTCGGTCGCGTATGCCCCGCCGTCCGTGGCAAAGGCCCCGACCGACAAGCCGCCGAAACTGTACCCCGTCCCAATCTGTTGCAGGTTGATCGTCAGCCAGTCGGGCTGGTCAAGGAAGAGCTGTCCCGTGATTCCGTCGTAATTCACGTCCAGCGGAGGACTCACCTGTCCCAGCGGCACCGTGCCGTTGCTCCAGTCCGGAGTCGAAACGGCCGGACCTTCCAGGCGCACCTCGAACGGCGAACCGGGCGAGACTGGCGTGCCATCGCAATGGAGCTGGGCGGCCTGGGTCGGCGGTTGATTCGGCGCGAGCGGGCCATAATACCTTACCCGGTACTTCTGAAGACCCGGGAAAAGCCCCATCGGGATGCTGGTGGACAGAAGATCCTCGCTCAAGGGGAGCAGCACGCCGTTGGAATAATCGACATGCTCCGCGCCCGACGCATCCGTCAATCCGCGCGTTTGATACAGGTAATTCATTACGCTGGGATAGTTCGGTATGCAGTTGGGTTTGGTGGACAATCCCGCGTGCCCCAGGCCGAGATTGTGGCCCAACTCATGCATCAACGTGCCTGCCTGCACCTGCGAGCTACCCACCTGATCGTAGGCGGGAGTATCGGATCGCCACAGACCGAGCGTCACCATGAAGCCTCCACCGGGCCGGTGGGCGATGCCGGAGTAACTTTTCGGAGTGATCGTCGGCGCCCCTGTGAAGGGGTCAATCGGATGGCCGTTCACGTCGAACGGACCGGCAAGCGCGTGCGCAAACAGCGAGTAATGGAAGACGTCTTTCCGGTTCTGCGCGAAGTGCGCGGGGATACCCAATAAGGAGTTTCCGTCTTTCACCGAGGCAAAACCGAATTCAAAGCTCAGTACCGGATACGGCTCGTTATAGTCGCACTGGTGGGTCGCGGTGCTGTGGCAGACCAGCGTGGATTCATCGATGTCCGATCCGCCGCTCGCGTAGGCAGCGGGAACAATGAACGAGTTCCCCTGGTAGTTTGGGCCGACATCGAAATGGAGATTGATCCCATTGTTGGCGAAGACGGTGGCTACGGTACTCAAAGCGGCAAGTTGAGGCATGTGATCGTGCGTGCCGTTGCCACCGATGCCGCCGGTCCCGTCGCCCGTGCCGTGCATCCAATCGATCTGGATGAAAATGTCCCTCTTGTTGGGGTTTGCGCCCATTTTCGGCAGATTCACGCACGGTTCCGACGGATACTGGGCGCAGGTTCCGAACGTGGCCGGGAACACGGCCGTATTGCGGTGCAATCCCTGGCTCTCCCAGATGTCCAGGAGTCCGTCATGGTCGGAATCTTTAACGATTGTGCTCGCGACGATGGCCGCAAAGGTCAGGCAGGTCTGATTATTCCCCGCGGTCGCCATCGTGGAAAAAGACGACGCGCCGGCGTTCAGGTCGAGTTGGAACGTGGGATTGTCCCAGCGCACTCCCTGGGTGCCCTGGAACGGGTGTGTGGCGATCGTATCGCCGTTTACGGAGAGGGGAGAAGAATAGCCTGTCTGCCCGTTCGCCACGATGCTGGTCATCTTGGCCCCGTTGTCATCGGTGGCCTGGTAAAAGCCGGCAACGGTCTGAGTCATGCCGGGCGATTGCTTATCCATTGTATAGGCGCCGTTGTAAATCACCACGGCCCGCAGCGGAACTGCATTTGGCAGGCCCGGGATGACAATCTTGTAAATCACCACCAGGCTCGCGCCATTGGTCAACGTTCCGCTTCCCGTGCCCGCATCGGGCAGCTTGACGGTCTGCGAACCATTGGCCTGCGGGACGTTGTTGGCATCCACGGGCAGGTATCGCAGAACGTCCGCGCGGTAGACGAATCCATATCCCGACGTAGCACCGCCGGAGGCCGAGCAGCCCGGATTCGGACTTGCCGCTTTGCCCAACGCGGCGCCTTGAATTTTTTGTGTGTTGAAATAGCCGATGCTTGCGCCCGGAGTGGAGGTGGTCTCTGCCGTGGACCAGTACAGAAACGCGGCGATCGGCTGCGCCCCGGAGGGCACGCCCGCCATGTTGATCGTACCGGTGGCCCAGCCGCCTACGCCGGTCCCCCTCAGTCCAACTCCGCCGACGGCATAATCCCCGGTCACAAACCAATTGTTGAAAAATGTCAGCGAGTCGGTGGCAGACCATGCGGCTGGCGAAAACACAGCCAAAACAGTGAGAAAAAGGCTCAGGCTAATACTTGTTCGCTTCATGCTTATTGCTTTCCCCAACGCTTTCGTTGACACTCTCACCCAACCGATCGGACGCTGCCACGGAATCCCGTGAACATACGATTACAAACATTCACAAAAATAGAGAGTTATACCATTCACTAGTGTTTTTGTAGTATGGTCGACGGCGCGAGTAGAGTCAAGTCCAATCGCCGCCAGTAATCGTTCCAGTACTACTGGGCCGACCGGCGTTTTGCATCAGCCAGCAGGGGGTCCTCGCCCGCTTGGGCGCGGATGCTGAGGTACTTCTTGTAGGAATCAGCGTATCCCGCGGTCTTCATGCCCTCCCGCGCGCGGCCTTGATAGTAATACACGGGCGGAAAGTAGCCGTACGTGGCCAGATCCAGGAACAACGATGTGGCCTCACCGCGGCGCTTGATGCACCGGTCAAATTCCGAATCAGCATCGGGATATTGTTCAATCTGGAGGTAGGCGAGGCCCAAGTCGAACCGTCCCATCCAGGTGTCCATCAAATTGTTGGCGTCGGTGAAAAGTTTTACGGCTCCACGGCCGTCCCCCTTTTTCAGGGCGAGCTCGCCTTCGATCAACTTGGCGTAGGCTTGAGGCTCGATTTGCAATTCATTCGCGAGGCCGGAGGCCAAATCCCGCGCTTTCGCGTCTTCTCCGAGCGCGGCGTATACCTGACCGGCGACGAGCCTGGTTTGAAACTCCTTGTTGCTGTCCAGCGCCAGTTTCGCCGCCGCCAGTGCCGCGGCATTTTGTCCCCGCAACATCTGCACGTGTGCCAACATCCAATACTTGGTAGCGGCGGCGTCCTTGTCCGGCTTGCGGCCGCTGAGGTCCTGCTCCACGCCTTTTTCCAGAATCTTGACCGCATCCGAATACCGGCCTTCGTATACGGCCAGGTCGGCTAAACCAGTCGTGGCATCGGAAGGAAGCGTCTTTTCTAAATTGTGATAAGCCTCTGCGGCGCCTGCCGGCTGCTCCAGGCCGAGGCGCGCGAACGCCTCAATCAGGTAGCCGTTGACATAGCCGAGCTTTACAGTCTCCGCCGCCTCTTTCACCGCTCCCGCGAAATCTCCGCTGTCGGTCAGGTCCATGGCCAGGTTGGAGTGGTAAATCGCGCGTTTGGGCAGGATCGCCACCGCGCGCCGCGCGACTTCAAGCGACTTCGGGATGTTGTGCTGGTGCGCCAGGCAGACGCCGAGGTTTGTAAACGCCCCTGTATCCGCGGGGTAGCGGTCAAGAAGCGCGCTGTATTCCTCCGTGCACTTTTGGTAATCGCCGGTAAGGAAGTAAAGATAGGCGCGCGTACGATAGCGCTCCCGCTCCGTCATGCGGCCGGTGAGCTTGATGGCCTCCCGAATGTACTGCTCGGCATCCTGAAACCGGCCCTGGTTGCGAGCCGCGCTGGCCATGATCGTATAAGCGATGCCGAAATTGGGGTCTAATTCGACAGCCCGCGAGAGATGCGACTGGGCGTCCGCGAATTTGCCGGCCGACAACATATCCAGGCCCGACGCATATTCATGGACCGCTTCGAGATTTGCCGAGGAGAGGGTTTCCATCGATAACCGCTGCGCCGATTCCGACGTAGAGTCGCCCAGTGCCGTTCGCAGCGCGGTGCCAAGTTTCGTAACGGCAAACAGCACCTGGTCCTTGTTCGGCGCGGTCGCCTCGACGTTTGCGAGCACCTTGCCCGTCACGGTTCGCACTGCGCGGAGGGCGAGCTGGTAATCGGAGCCGTGCCGCTCAATCGAGCCGGAAACAACGACGTTCAATCCCTGGCTGGCGGCCATCGCCTCCGCCGCTGGCTCGTCAAATGTGCCGGTGACGGCTTTCAACCCCAGTTCGCGCACCTTCGTGCGGTCGTAGGCGCTGATGAACCCGGCGCCTTCCAACGCCAGCTTCAGTGTGGACTCCAGTGTCCCGGTGAAGACCTGGTCCCCGGTATGATTGTTGAAATCCGCGATGAGCACGGTGGTCGGCGGCGGCGGCGCGGAGGGCTTTTCGAGAAACCGGAAAACCCCATACCCCACGCCGGCGAGCGCCAGTGCGCCCGCCGCGGCGACCGCGATCCACTTGCCTGCGGTCGACTCCGCCATCATCTTCATCGGCGGCGTGACGATGCCCTTGTGCAGCGTGCCTTCTTCCCAATCGTGTAAATCCTTGTTGAGATCGGCCGCTTTCTGATAGCGCTGGTCCGGATTGGTGGCCAGAGCCTTCATCACGATGTCATTCAGGGCCTGCGGGATCACCGGCTCCAACTGCATCGGCGGCGTCGGCGGCCCCTGCGTGCGCAGCAGCAGGCTTGCCAGCGCAGTATCGCCCTTGAAAGGCACCACGCCCGTCATCATCTGATAAAAAATAATGCCAAGCGCGAAGATGTCGGAGCGCTCGTCTGCCGGCAATCCCTTGGCCTGTTCCGGCGCCATGTAGGCGGGCGTCCCCATCACCGCGCCTGCCTGGGTCAAGCCGGAGTTCTCCATTGACCGAGCTAAGCCGAAATCCATCACGACCACCCGCCCGCCCGGCTCGATCATGACGTTCTGCGGCTTCAAATCGCGATGCACCACGCCCTCGGCGTGCGCGGTCTCCAGGGCGGAGCAAATCTGCCGCAGAATCTTGACCGCTTCAGCCGGATTCAGCTTGCGTTCCTCAAGGATGGAGGAAAGGTCGCGCCCTTCGATGAACTCCATCGTGATGAAGCGGCATCCTTCGGCGACGCCCAGATCGTAAATGCGAATGACGTTGCGATGCGTCACTGCGCGCGCCAGCACCAGTTCCTGCTTGAAGCGCTGCAGCACGCTGGAGTGCCCGGCCAGTTCCGGCCGCACCACCTTCAGCGCAACCAGCCGATCGACCTCTCGGTCGCGGGCTTTATAGACTGCTCCCATGCCGCCTTCGCCGAGCAATTTTAGGATCTCGTAGCGGTCCGCGATGACGCTTCCGATTTCCAGCGAGAGGCCGGAACTGGAAACGGGAGCTTCCACCCGCGTTGCCCGCGACCACCCGGGATCCGCCGGCAAATGGGTCACTGTTGCATCGCTACGACCGATCCAAGTTCCGCAGGAAGTACAACGCGAAACGTCCGGTGCGTTTTGATGATGACACTGAGGACACGAGATGGTGCCCGCAGGGGAGTCCATTCGCATAGTGTACAGGTATCCCGCGAACGCTGCAATGCGTCCGAGGAAAGCCGCACGATGTCGGCAAACCCGGGGTGGGCAGGCCGGTAATTGCGATCGGGCGTCAGCAGTTTGCGGATGATGATCGCAGCCGTCTATTTGAGAGTGACGGCCGAGGAAACCGGCAGTGTGGCCGATGACGGCCCCGCCATCACTTTGTATTCGCCGGGGACGATCTTCCAGCGATCAGCGGCCGCATCGAACACAGACAAATACAGCGGATCGATATGGAGCGTCACGGTTTTGCTTTCGCCGGGTTGGAGATCGACTTTCTCCCACCCGATGAGACGCTTCGGCGGCTCACCCGCCGCCGAAGGAAGGCTCAGATAGACCTGGGCGGCTTCCTCTCCCGGACGCTTGCCGGTGTTCCGCACCGAGAAGCTCACCTGCAATTCCGCGCCGCCGCTTGCCTTCAGATTCGAATACGCGAACGACGTATAAGACAGTCCGAATCCGAACGGGAAGGCCGGCGTCTTTTTCTCGGCGTCGAACCACTTGTAGCCGACTTTCAGGCCTTCGTCGTACACGGCCGGGAAGGGCGGTTTCGCGCTGAAGAGCCCGTCGATGGCGCCCGGCTTCTTTCCCGCTGGCGCAGGAACAGTGGCGTGCGGCAGGTCGGACTCCGCTGCCGGAAACGTGACCGCCAGCTTTCCGGAAAAATTCGCCTTCCCAAAAAGCAGGCTCGCGATGGCTTGGCCGCCGCGGATTCCAGGGAACCACGCTTCCACGATGGCGTTCACATGCCTCGCCCAAGGCATCAGGACCGGACCGCCGCTCTCGACCACCACAATCGTATGCGGGTTGGCGGCGGCTACCTTCGCGACCAGCGCATCCTGCCCATCGGGCAAAGCTAGATTTTCGAGATCGTTGCCCTCGTGGGTGTGCTGGAGCACGAACAGGATCGCGACACCGGCGCTCCTTGCGGCCTCCGCGGCGGCATCCGGATCCGTGCCGGGGTCATAGACGACTTTCGCGCCGGGCGCAGCCTCCCGGATCGCCTGCAGCGGCGAGGAGGGGTGAAAGACTACCTGCGAGAACAGCGACAGGAGGTCGGTCTTCGCGTTCGGGTCCTTCACGGCGTTGCCGCCCGCTGGATCGACTTGGGCCGAGCCCCCGCCGGAGAGCACGCCCACGTCGGCATGACCGCCGATCACGGCAATCGATTTCACCGCGGCGGCGTTCAACGGAAGCTGTCCCTTATCGTTCTTTAGCAGGACCATTGACTCTTCCGCGGCTCGCTGCGCCACCCGAAAGCCGCCCAGCACGTCCGGAACCTTGGTCGGCTGCGGGTTGTCAATGATGCCACTGGCGAATTCCGTTCGCACGATGCGGCGCACCATGTCATTCAAGCGCTCCATCGGGACTTGCCCGTTTTGAACGGCCTTCTTCAGGGCGCCGCCGAAGTACTGGCTGTTCGGCTGCTCCATATCGAGGCCCGCCAGCGCGGCTTTGACGGTGCTGTGTGTGCCAAACCAATCCGAGACCACCCACCCCTGGAAGCCCCATTCTTTTTTGAGAACCTGATTCAACGTGTAGTCGTTCTCGCATCCCCAGTCGCCGTTGATCAGGTTGTACGAGCACATCACCATGCCGGGCTTTCCCCGTTTTACGCCGATTTCAAAGGCCAGCATATCGGTTTCGCGCATTACCCGCTTGTCGATGATGGCGTTGACGAAGTAGCGCCCAGTCTCCTGGTCGTTGACGGCGTAGTGCTTGATGTCGCCGATCACGCCCTGCGACTGCGCGCCCTGAATCCACTGGGCCACCAGATTGCCGGCCAGGATCGGGTCTTCACCGAGATATTCGAAGTTGCGTCCGTTGCGGGCCTCCCGCGTGATGTTCACGCCGCCGCCCAGCGAAATGTTGTAGCCCTGGTCGGCTAGTTCGCGGCCCACGAGGGCGCCGAAGTCCCGGGCCAGCCGCGTGTTCCAGGTGGAGGCTAAAGCAAGGAATGAGGGCATCGCCGTCGAATAGCGGCCTTTGCGCGACCCTCCACCGGAGCCAAGCGAGGCGTCGTTCATGTTCAGGTCAGGCAGGCCCAGGCGCTCGATCCCCGGCACGAATCCGCCCCCTCCGTTGGAGCGGACGATTGCGGGATCGGCAACACCCATCCCGGGAATTCCCGTACCGTGGACAAGCTGGATCTTTTCCTCCAGCGTCATTTCCTTCAAAACCAGCTCCGCGCGCTGATCCGCGGTCAGGTTCCTGTCCATCCAGGGGCCCTTTGGCTTGGAGGGTCCGCCGGGGAACTGTCCGAAACATCCTTGTGCCAGAATGGCGGCAATGACTGCTCCCGTTCCGAGCGTCCTTTCAAAATCTCTTTTCCCGAACATCGCTGGTATCCTCAACTTGGCGCCGCGGCCGCGAGCAGGCTTCACGCGGTACCAGAGAAGCTTATCATGCCCGAAGCCCATAAAGATTTGCCGAAAATGACGAACTTGCGGTCCGGATCGCGGAGCCGGCCGGCGGCCCTGATCGCCACTAACAAAAGTTTTTATGAGATACCATCAGAAATTCTGATTGGCGGCGGCCCTCTGTTTCTGAAATACTGGCAGAAGGCCTATTGGGCCAATACGGGCGATTCGCCGGGAGAAAACACCTAAGTTATGGGCACCGAGTTGCGCAATTTCCTTCAGCTCTCCTATGAGGAACTGGAAGAACTCAATCTACACGCCAAGGAGCAGCGCAAACATCGCGTTGACGCCGGCCAGATTCAGGAAGAGCGAATCAAGTACTTGACTGACGAGAAGCGGATCAAGGCCGTCACCGTCCTGTTCAGCGACCTGGAAGGCCGCCTGCACATGCTCGACTACGACAAGAAGTTTCTCGTAAAGAGCTGGGACAATCTGACGTTCGACGGCTCGTCGATCCGAGGCTTCACCGCGCAGCATGAAAGCGATCTGCGTTTGGGGATGGATTGGAGCGCCTTTTATTGGGCTCCAGCGGATTATTTCGGCGCAGGCAAGGTGCTGGTCTTCGGCGAAGTGATCGACAAGGACGGCACGCCGTTTTCTGCGGACATGCGCGGCATGCTGAAGGCTTACGCCAACGGCCTGCACGCTAAGCACGACTACACGCTCAACGCCGCCAACGAAATCGAAGGCTTTCTGTTCAAAGGAATTGACGCGGAGCGCCATTATCACGAGACCGGGAAGTTCGAGTATGTAAACACAGGCGGGTATTATCACTCACTGCCGGGCGATCCCTTGCGCAGCTTCATCGACACCGTGGCGGAAGTGCAGCGGGCGATGGGGTTCGAAAACGAGAAGGATCACCCCGAGGTGGCTCCCTCGCAGTTCGAGATTAACTACGGATACGGCGAGGTGGTGGCGGCCGCCGATCAGATCCAGCTTTACAAGCTGATCTGCCGCGAAGTGGCCACCAGCATGGGCCTGTCTGCGTCGTTCCTGCCGAAGCCCGTTGTGGGAGTTAACGGAAGCGGAATGCATACGAACGTTTCCATCACCAAGGGCGGCAAGAACATTTTCTGGGACCCCAAGGGAGAGGAAAAAATCAGCGCCTTCGCCTGGAAGTTCGTCGACCGCATTCTCACACACGGCAACGACATCTGCTTGCCGCTGAATCCCAGCGTTAACGCGTACCGGCGCCTGGATCCGCACTTTGAGGCTCCCAACCAGATCAAGGCTTCGGCGGTGGATCGCGGCTCGATGATCCGCATCCCGATCGGAAACGAGCGCAGCGCGCGCGTCGAAGTGCGTTCCGTCGCCCCGGATGCGAATCCTTATATGGTGCTGCTCAGCGTGTTTAAGACGGGCTTGGAGGGCGATACGTCCAAGATCAAGAACCTGCGGCAGGCCGAGCGCTACTTACCCGACAACATTTACGACGCGATCCGCAATTTCGAGGCCGCGGAGTGGACTACGGCTCTGTTCGGCAAGGACGTGAAGGGCCGCTTCGTGGATCTGAAGAGAGGGTCGGCGGACCGGTGCCCCCGGTTGCTGGGGACCTTCGTGAAGTCACAGGAAGTGCAGTATCACCACGAAGTCTACAATCAGTTTTTGTGGAATATGTTTTAACGGCGAGTCAATAAAATCGGGGACGGACTGAGCCGTTCTCAACACAGCTTATCCTCAAAACCGGTCCGCGGTATCGACACCTGGAGGGCCCGAAGACGCTCGCGCTGTTCCATCGCATGCGCAGGCGATCCTGGCGCGCCCTTCGGTGTCTGGAATTATTAATGGATGATGGCGACGCGTCATTCGCCCAGGCCTGCAACGCCGCGATTTAGCGCGGGCCCTGCGGCCGCGGGTGATCGCGGAGAACGAGTTCTGCCATAGCTCGAGCGGACATCGTTTATTCCGCGAAGTCCGGCACGGGCACTCGCTCAGGCTTCTTTTCGCGCTCTTCTGTCATTGTCGCCTCAGTCAGGAGCAATGTGCTGGCGACGGATACCGCATTTTCGAGCGCCACTCGGATCACTTTTGTAGCATCTATAATTCCTGCCTCTATCAGATCGACCCATTTGCCGCTGGAGGCATCCAAGCCGAAATTGCCTGTCCCGGATCGCATGCGATCTACGACCACACCTCCGTCCAGGGCCGAGTTTTCAGCAATTTGGCGGGTGGGCGCCTCCAGTGCCCGCTTGAGGATTCGCAATCCGGTTTTTTCGTCCTCCTCGGCCGAGGCTTCCTCGGTATCCACGGCATCGATGGCGCGCAGCAGCGCTAGACCCGCGCCCGGCAGGACGCCTTCGGCCACGGCCGCTTTGGTCGCGCTGATCGCATCTTCGAACGATTCCTTCAGCTTTTTCGCCTCGGACTCGGACGGGGCTCCAACGCGAATCACGGCAACCCCACCGGTGAGCTTGGCAAGGCGCTCCCGCAGCTTCTCCTTGTCATAATCAGAGGTCGTTTCTTCAATCTGCTTCCGCAACTCCTGGCAACGGCCGTCAATGGCAGGTTTTTCTCCGAAGCCCCCAACGATGGTTGTCGTGTCCTTGTCGATCACGACGCGTTTTGCCTTGCCCAGTTGATCCATGCTGACATTCTCGAGCTTGATCCCTAGTTCTTCGGCGATCAGTTGGCCGCCGGTCAGGATCGCAATGTCTTGTAGCATCGCCTTCCGGCGATCGCCGAATCCCGGCGCCTTGACGGCGACGCAAGGCAGCGTGCCACGGATCCTGTTTAACACAAGCGTCGCCAGCGCCTCCGCCTCGACGTCTTCGGAGATGATCAGTAACGGCTTGCCGGCGCGGACGACTTCCTCGAGCAGCGGCAGCAAGTCTTTCACATTGCTGATCTTCTTTTCATAAATCAATATCACCGGCTCGTCCAGCGCGGCTTCCATCGCAGCCGGATCGGTCACGAAGTACGGGGAGATATATCCGCGGTCGAACTGCATGCCCTCGACGATGTCGAGCACCGTTTCCGTGGTTTTGGATTCCTCCACCGTGATTGCTCCTTCGGTGCCCACCTTCTCCACCGCTTCCGCCACCATATCCCCAACCGTTGAGTTATTATGCGCGGAAATCGTTGCCACTTGCGCCTTTTCACGCTTACTGGTCACCGGGCGTGACAACGCCCGTAAGGACTGGACTGCCGCTTTCAGGCCGCGCGTCAGTCCGCGCTTCAGATCAATTGCGCTGGCTCCCGCAGCGACGTTGCGAACTCCTTCAGCGAGAATGGCATGCGCCAGGAGAGTGGCAGTCGTCGTGCCGTCACCTACCGCGTCTCCGGTGCGTTCGGCGGCCTCGCGGATCATTTGCGCCCCCAGGTTTTCCTCCGGATCCTTGAGTTCAACTTCCTTGGCGATCGTCACGCCGTCGTCACAGACGATGGGCCGGCCGAACTTCTTTTCGATCAATACGCACTTCGACTTCGGTCCGAGCGTCACGCGCACCGCATCGGCCAGAACGTTTGCTCCGCGAAGGATGCCTTGTCGGGCGTCCGCGTGAAACTGAAACTGTTTGGCGGCCATTTGTACCCCCATTTCCTCTCTAAAGAGGTGCAACCGGAGTGCCATCCCGGTGGCACTTGGCGTGCACAAACTTCATTGGAGGCTTCCCATGAAATTAACATTGAGCGTGATCAAGGCCGATATCGGGTCGATCGGCGGCCACGTTGCTCCATCGAAGCGCTTAAAGGAGACGGTGGAAGCATATGTTCGGGAACGGTCGGTCGGCCTGTTGCTCGATTCTTACATCAGCCACACCGGCGATGATATTGCCATTGTGATGACCCATACGAGGGGAGAGGGAGACGAACAAATTCATAAGCTCGCCTGGAACGCCTTCCTAACGGGCGCGGCAGAAGCCCGTGAGGAAGGGCTTTATGGAGCAGGGCAGGATCTCCTGAAGGACTCGTTTTCAGGAAACGTGAAGGGCATGGGACCGGCTGTTGCGGAGATGGAGATCGAAGAGCGGCCAAACGAGCCGTTCCTGTTCTTTGCCGCCGACAAGACGGACCCTGGAGCCTACAATTTGCCGCTCTACCTGGCGTTTGCCGACGTGATGAACACGCCGGGTTTAATCCTGTCTCCCAAAATGTCCCAAGGATTCCGGTTCGTGATTATGGACGTGGACGACACGACCGGCGATCGCGTCATTGAGCTGAACGCTCCCGAAAACATCTATGATATTGCGGCGCTTTTACGCGATCCGGAGCGCTACGTGGTGGAATCGGTGTGGTCGCGCGCGACGGGCGATCAGGCGGTGGCCGTCGCCACCTCGCGGCTGCACAACATTGCGGGGAAGTACACAGGAAAGGATGATCCGGTGATGCTCGTGCGGGTGCAGATGGATTTCCCGGCCACCGGCGAAATCCTCGCGCCTTATGCCATCGGCCATTTCGTGGCCGGCGGCATGCGCGGCTCGCATCAGATGCCTTTGATGCCTGTCATGCTGAACACGGGGATCAGCTACTTTGACGGGCCGCCTATCGTTAGCTGCGCCGGATTCTGCGTGCATAACGGCAAACTGACTGAGCCGATCGATGGGTTTGCCCAGCCGTTCTGGAACACCGTGCGTGATCGCGTCGCGGCCAAGGCCATAGAGATGCGCCGCCAGGGATTTGTCGGTACCGCGATGCTGCCGATGTCGGAACTCGAGTATACAGGGATCGCCGATAAGCTCAAGACTCTGAACGACAAATTCAAAATGCGGCTGGTGGCGACGCCGGTATAGCCGGTCCTTTTCTTGGTTGCTAGTCCACGGTGACGCTCGCCGCGGCGCGGTCCGACGCGCCGAGCGATGGCGTCTGGACTGACTACGGAGGTTGCGGATGCGGGCGGCATTGATTCTCACGTTTTCCGTGCTTACGTCCGCCTCTTCAGGGCCGCGAGATCTGATCCTATCGGGTATGCTGGATGATCTGCGCTGGCCGGATTTTTCCGACTTCCGCGCCGATGTGAACTCCTTTTACGAGCCCGATGGATACGCCCTCGCGTGGTCGCGCGATGGGTTGATCGCGCATCAAGCGCTCTCGGTGATTGACGTCCTGAAGGAAGCCGAGTCCAAGGGCCTCAATCCAGAAGACTATGACGCTTCACGCTGGGCGGCCCGCCTTGCCCATCCCGATTTCGTTCGATTCGACATCGCGCTTACGATCTGTGCCATGCGTTACGTTTCCGACATTCACGACGGGCGATGGAATCCGGGAATCTATCGGTCCGGTTTGAGCGTCCACGGGGAACATTATGAGCTGGCTCAAATCATCCGTCGTTTGGCGAAAGACTGGGACACGCGATCCGTGCTGGCAGAAATCGAACCTCCGTTTCCAGCTTATCAACGCACGCAGGCGGCTCTTCAGAGCTACCTTGCCCTGGCCCGAACGGACGATTGCAAGTCGCTTCCGCCAGCGAAGTTGCCCATCGAGCCAGGCTCGTCCTATCCCGGCGTCCCACGTCTGGCCGCGCTCCTGCAGAGGATCGGCGATCTTCCAGCGGGCGCTCCTCCGCCCACCGAATATAGCGAAACGTTAGTCGAGGCAATCAAACGATTTCAGCTTCGTCACGGGCTGGATGTAGACGGGCGTATTGGAAAGAACACCTTTGCGCAACTGAATATTCCTTTGTCACATCGCGTGCATCAACTACAACTCACCCTGGAGCGGTTCCGCTGGGCATCGCACGAATTTCCGCGGCCGCCGATTATTGTGAATATCCCTGAATTCCAACTTCGCGCCTTAAATGGATCCTACGCAACGGAGCTTCAGATGAAGGTCGTCGTGGGCGAAGCCTACCGTCACCAAACTCCCGTTTTCGCGGCAGAGTTGAAATATTTGACTTTTCGCCCTTATTGGCATGTGCCGTTGAGCATCACTCGCGCTGAACTTCTGCCGAAGCTCAAACGTGATCGCCGGTATCTTGCCCTGAACGGATTTGAGATCGTCACTGCGAACGATGAAGTCCTCACCGATGCCGAAATCACTGATGCACTGTTTACAAAACTGCGTAGCGGGCAACTTTCCATCCGTCAGATGCCCGGGCCGAAGAACTCTCTCGGCTTAATCGCTTTCCTATTTCCGAACGAGTACAGCGTTTATCTGCACGATACTCCGGTTCCCGAACTGTTCTCAAGATCGAGGCGGGACTTCAGCCATGGCTGTATTCGGGTTCAGCAGCCGGTTCGGTTGGCGCAATGGGTCTTGCGCGATCAGCCGGAATGGACACGGGAGCGGATCGCCGAGGCGATGCATGGCGAACGGACCCTTCAGGTGGATCTGAAGGCGCCCATTCCTGTGTTGATCGTTTATGCCACCGCAGTGGTTCTCGGAGATGGGGAAGTGCAATTTTTCGATGACGTTTACGGATTTGATGCCCAGTTGGACGCTCTGGCAGCGAAGGGCTACCCCTGCGCGCGATGGATCCCTACCAATAACGCACCCGGCCCACGTCCACGTGAATGAAGTCCGATTTGGGATAATAGCCGACGCCACCTCTTGCCAGCTTCAGCGCTGTCTCCCGCAGCTTGAAGGTGCTCACGCCAGGCAAGCGGATATCGATCGCCTCAGCGCGCATGTGCAGACTGCTCCTGGCAACGCCTGTCGTGTGTGTGCGAAGAAACTCGTTGGTTGCCGGCGTCCGGTAACCGCAGATAATGTGGAGTTCCCCATTCGGTGTGGCTACCGCTTCCAGAAGATCCGACAGCAGATCGAAGACTCGGGGGTCGTAGTGATGCACTTCGCCCGTCAGACGGTCGCGGAGAAAGCGGTCGAGTTCGTCGAGGGCCCCGGAAACGTAAGCGCCACCGCGGCGATACACGATATCGAGCCGTTCGCCCGTGTGTGTTTGATACAGCCGCAGCCGCCGTTCCGCCGGTTGTTCAATCACACGCTGTTCGCTTTTTAGGGGAGCACTCGAAAACATCAGAAGGACTGCTGGGAGGAAAATCCGAAAACGCACGTGTTTTTAGGATAGCGCATTCGAGGCGACGTTCGGATTCGTGTATGACTGTACAGCCTCTGCGAACGTCACCCGCCGGGCTGGCCGTTCTCCGAACGTCACCGCGACCGCGCTCCGATCAACCGTGCGCTTCCACGTTTTACCGCCACAGATGCAAGCTTGGGTTCACCAGAGGAGGTGACTCAATCTGCGAACGGAAGTCTGTCCACTCCGGAAGCCATCCAAATCGGACATGCTGGGGTAATGCGGCTTTTTCTGCTGGCAGCGATCGCGCTGCCTTTGCTCCTTGGCCAACCGAAGGACCTCAATCGCGAGGCCGATGCGGATGGCTTCGGGAACATTAAATGGGGTATGACAGTCGCCGAGGCCAAAGCCGCGTTTCCTGGTCTCCGCGAACCCGAACGTTCGGAACTCACGAGCGGAGCATTCGCGGAACGCCTGATCCAGCCCGTCCTTATGATTGGCAGCGTCGAAATGAACGTTTCCATCCAAACCAAAGCCGATTCCGACCTGATCACCCGCATCGTTCTCAATCTTGCACCCTTTGTGCAGCACAGGAAGACCGCTTTTCAGTTTCTGCGCAATAACCTCACTCAGAGATACGGAAGGCCCAGCCACCACGAGACTGCGTCCCGCGGTCGCATGAAGCTTGAAAGGGAAGTCTGGAACCTGCCTTCAACCACCATCACCCTTGAATGGCGTGAGCAATCCGCGGGCAAGCTCCGGCTCCTTGAGATCACTTATGAAGCGACCGCCAAATTGACGGCGCCCTTTCTGTAGCTGGATGTGGTGAACGTTCTTGAACGTGCCCGACTGACAGCCCTGAGGTATTCGCTCGCTTCACCGAGAGCACACGTGACGCCAATTCGGCGGCGGCCTTCACCAGCGATCCCATCTTGGGATGGTTCGGAACGATATCCGGCTGAAGGCCATACATTTCGAGGGTTCCGGTCATGATCGGACCAGCGGATGCGATAGCAACGTCCCTTCGAAGCGCCTCCATCACCTGGTCCTCAATTCCCATCGAGCGGAGTGCCTTCACGTCGTCGGCCAGCTCCCAACGGTAAATTGCCACCGGAGTGACTTGCGCGCCCAATTCTTCGAGCGCTGCATTCAGTTGCAGATGTCATGTGCGATAAGGCGCGCGGCGCTTGACATCAGGTGCCTTCCGTGGACCTTTCTTGTACCGCCTCGTTAACCTTCGTCAGCTGGCATGGATCGGCGGGAGGGTCCTTTTGACGAGGACTCGGATCCAGGCGGCTCACGAAACGGCTCTACGGAAATGCGCTTGTAGCAAACCTCCAGCACCTCGAGGTACTCTGTGCCGCCCGGCGCTTGGAGCACGACGCTGTCGCCCGCTGCCGACTTCAGCAATGCGCGCCCCAGGGGCGACACCCAACTGATGTGGTTACGGTCGAGATCGACTTCGTCGGTACCCACGATGCTCACCACTCGCTCCGCTCCGGCGGCATTGGCATAGCGCACCGTCGCGCCGAAGAATGCTTTCTTAGTCGCTTGCGCGGTTCTCGGAGCCTCCGGATCCACCACCTCCGCGGCTTCGATTCGCTTCCTCAGAAAGCGAATCCGCCCATCGATCTGGCGCAGCCGCCGCTTGCCGTACTGATAGTCGGCGTTCTCACTCCGATCGCCGTTACTGGCAGCCCACGTCACCACCTCCGTCACCGCCCGGCGTTCTCTGGTGAGCAGAAACCGGAGCTCATCGTGGAGACGCTGCAGTCCGTCCGGAGTGATGTAGTTCTTGCCTGGCGTTGCCGGCTCGTCCGCTTTCGGTTTCCTCGTAAAGCCTTTTCGCATCTCGTTGTCCTTCCCGCGCAAATTTACGGATGCAATGGGAATCCAGACGGCAAAGCTGCCTCAAGATTGATTTGTTCTCCGGTGATAGGGTGGTGAAACTTCAGATATTGGGCGTGCAGGAAATATCCTCCATCGCCGGGGAGGCCGGGGAGATTTTCAAGAGGCTGGCCGGTTAAGCCGTACAGAGGATCGCCTACCAGGGGATGGCCGATGGATGCCAGATGGATTCTGATTTGATGAGGGCGGCCTGAACTCAGGCTTACCTCAAATGTTGTGGTGCCAGTGGCGCGTGAAATCACCTTTGCCAGTGACTTTGACGGTTTACCGCTTGGGTTGGCGGCCCACACGGAACCGATGAGCGGGTGCGGTACGAGGCCGATGGGCGTGAGGATTTCGTAGGCGTCGTGCTGTGCCGTGTTTTGAGCCAGCGCCCGGTAGATCTTTTGAATTTTCGGTGTGTTCCAGTTTGCGAATAGAAAGGAGGCCGCCTGCGGTGTTTTGGCGAAGAGGACGATGCCTGTGGTGGCTCGGCCCAACCGGTGGACAGGGTTTGCGTTGGGAGTTCGCCTTTGCACCAGGCGAAGGAGTGTGTTTTCCATGAAGCCTCCGCCGGGAAGGGTGGGAAGCCCGCTGGGTTTGTTTACGGCAAACAAATCGGGGTCTTCAAACAGCACTTCGAAGTGCTGAGGGGAGTCCGGCTCGGTCCAGGGTGGGCGGTTCCAGACAAGGGTTTGGCCTACAGTGACCGATTCGCTTCCCGCGGCGATGACGCCATTGAGGGTGACTTCGCCGTTGTTCAGTTTTTGTTGCCAGGCTTGTGGGGTTGAGTGGGGGTATAGGCTTGCCAAGTGGGAGAGCAGGGTTTGTCCATGGTGTTTGCGGTCGATGATTGTCGTGTAAGCATAGCCCCGGTTGAGCATGTAGTTCAAGTGTAAGCCATGGCATCTGCGCCGCGGCGTCTATCGGCCGTATTCAAGAAAACACGCCGGAGATGGTTCGGAAGCATTACGGGAAGTGGTCAAAAGTCCGTGAGGACAACATCGACCGGTTCATGATGGCCCATTTTGAGAAGGTGCCCGTTACAGTCTCAGTCACACTGCAGTCACACGAAAAAAAGAGGCCGTAAGCTAATGAAAATAAAAGAGAAAAAATGGTGCGGAGAGGGGGACTTGAACCCCCACGAGATTGCTCCCGCTAGCACCTCAAGCTAGTGCGTCTGCCAATTCCGCCACCTCCGCAGGTGGATGAAACTACTTCTTCGGCTGCTTTTGCGGTCCCGCCGGAGCGGATCCATCGGGAGCCGCTTGAACTTGCGCTGGAATCGTCTGCGTCTCGCCCTTTTCGCCGTTCACCGAAGGCGTCACCTGGATCGGCACCCGGCTGCCCACCGGCGGAAGAGCCGCCGGAGCCGCCCCGCCTTTCGGCAATGGCGCTTTCTTTTCGAAAATCGCCGGAACGGACCCACCCGTTCGCGTCGCCATGATCGACAGCGACATCGACGTCACCATGAACAGCGCCGCGGCGATGGTGGTGGCCTTCGAAAGCACGGTGGC
Organism: Acidobacteriota bacterium; assembly: GCA_037439565.1. Lineage (GTDB taxonomy): Bacteria > Acidobacteriota > Terriglobia > Bryobacterales > Bryobacteraceae > Palsa-187. The sequence continues at coordinate 19,589 of JBBIVT010000013.1, forward strand.
CGAACCGCGCGGTCCGAATACGGTCTGTGAGCCCATGCCCCCGAACGCCCCGGCCAAATCGGCCGCCTTGCCGCTTTGCAGCAGCACCACAATCACCAGGAACAGGCACACAATCACATGGATCGTCGTTAAAAGGTATACCATACGAAAATTCCGCGAAGAACTCTTTTTAAGATTGTACCATGGCGGCTATTTGTAAGCTGCCACGCCCGTTACCTTTTCGCCGATTACCAGCGTATGGATGTGGTCCGTTCCTTCATACGTCTTCACCGTCTCTAAATTGCAGAGGTGCCGCATGATCGGGTACTCGTCCATGATGCCGTTGCCGCCCATCAGGTCCCTCGCCTGCCGTGCGCAGTCCAGCGCCATGCGGGCGTTATTCCGCTTCAGCATGGAAATATGCCATGGCTCGATCTTGCCCGCGTCCTTCAGCCGCCCGCAATGCAGTGCCAGCAACTGAGCCTTGGTGATCTCAGTGATCATGTCCGCCAGCTTCTCCTGCACCAGTTGATGCGACGCGATTGGCTTGTCGTCGAACTGCTTGCGCAGAACGGAATAGGACCGCGCCGTCTCATAGCAATCCATCGCTGCGCCCATGACGCCCCAGCCGATTCCGAAGCGAGCCTGCGAAAGGCACGCCAGTGGACCTTTCAGGCCCTTCGCGCCCGGCAGCATCGCCGAATCCGGCACGCGAACATCGCTCAGCGCGAGGCTCGCCGTCACAGACGCCCGCATCGACAATTTCCCATGCAGCTCCGAGGACGAGAATCCCGGCGTGCCTTTCTCGACCAAAAAACCGCGAATGCCGTCCTCGGCGCGGGCCCACACCACAGCCACGTCCGCCACCGATCCATTGGTAATCCAGGTTTTTTCGCCGTTCAGCACCCAGCCGGACCCATCGCGCTTCGCTTTGGTCAGCATGCCCGCCGGATTCGATCCGAACCCCGGCTCGGTGAGCCCGAAACAGCCGATCGCCGCGCCCGATTGCAGTCTGGGCAGCCATCTCTCCTTCTGCTCCTCGCTGCCATAGGTGTAAATCGGGTACATCACGAGCGCTCCCTGCACGCTCGCGAAGCTGCGCACGCCGGAATCTCCCCGCTCCAACTCCTGCATGATGAGCCCGTATTCCACGTTGCTCATCCCCGCGCATCCGTAGCCTTCCAGATTCGCGCCCAGGAAGCCGAGCCGCCCCATTTCACCGATCAGTTCCTTCGGGAAACGCCCCTCGCGGTAGCAATCGCGAATTGTCGGAATCACGCGCTCATCCACGAACTGCCGAGCAGTCTGCCGGACCATCTTCTCCTGCTCGTTCAACTCGGAATCGATGAGCAGATAATCCACACCGGGAAATTTCGCCATGCAGCGATTATTCTATCAATGCGGTGAGGCGATAGATGAGCCGCGCTACTTCACCGTGAACAGCACGCTCGTCATCATCCCCATCGCCGGCCCACTATTGCTTTGAAGCCGGATCTGGCGGGGACCCGCGGTGGCTGCGGCGAGGATCTGCACCGAAGCCGTGATTTGCGTCCCTGACGCGTTCGTCTGGAGATGGGAGACGGTGATGTTCGGATCCGTTTGGCCGGTTGCTCCTGGGCCACCGCCCATCATGCCTCCTCCCATGCCCGCGCCGGTCAGGAGGAACTGAATCGCCTGCACTGCCTCCAGGCCGGAGCCTGCGATGGTCAGCGCGAAGGTGCTGCCCGCCGATGCGTTGTCCGGCGTGATGGAGGAGATCAGCGGCAGTGTGAACTGACCGTCGCGCTCCGTGTCGCCGGCGTTGATGCGCGTGACGATGCCGTAGCTCGAGAGGTCCACTACATCGAGCGTACCCGTTCCTTCCGCAAGCACGAGCAACTGGTTCTTCGCCGGCACGACCGCCAGAGCAATCGGACCAGGGTCCACCGGGAAGGTCTTCAGCACACTGCCGGAAACCAGGTCTGCTGCCGTAACGCTCGCGGTCATCTGATTCGCGACATAGACGGCAGTGCCGTTGATGGCGGCTGCTCCAGGTCCCATCCCGTTCCAGGAACTGGTGGCAACCTGCGTGAATGCCATCGTGCCAAGGTCGAGGATCAGGAACCCGTTTGACATCGGCGTGGTCACAACAGCCTTTGTAGGCTGGGCCGAAATCGCCACTTCGTGCGGGCGCGTTCCCGCCGGCAAGGCGACGTTTGTCACGCTGTAATTGGTCAGGTTGATGATCGAAATGGAAGCCGCTTGCATGTTGGCCACCACAGCCGTCGTGCCCGCGACGGCAATCCCGCTGGCTCCGAGCCCCGTGTTCACCGTCTGCGTGATGGTTCCGCTGCCTGTGTCGATCACAGACACCGTTCCCATGCGGCTGTTTGTGACCAGAAGATTCGTTCCAGAGAACGCCAAGCGGCTGGGATAATAGCCCGAGGCGGCTACCCCCGTCACCTTATTCTGAGTAAGATCGATAATCGCGACCGAAGCCTTGGCGCTTAGAGCCACTGCCGCCAGCGTTCCGGCCGCATTCACCGCGACCGCGTGAGCCTGGGATCCGCTGGGAAGTGTGATGGTGGCGGTAGTGGCGTTCGTGCTCAAGGAGATGACGCGCACGACATCGTCGTCCTCGTCGGTCACCAGAGCTGTGCCATTGGCGGCATTGAATGCCATGTGGCTCATCTCATGACTCCGGGCCATGTTTTCGCCCACCATCATGCCTTGGCCCCATCCAGGCATTCCTTGCATCATCGCCGTCGTCGGAAGAACGTGCATGAACGTCACATTGCTGCTCTGGCCGCCTGAAGTGACCATCACCGGCGCGCGCCCCACCCCGGCCATACCCGTCGGCAGTTCGATGTTGATCTGCTCCAGTCCGGCGTAACCCGGAGCGTTCCCGAACCACATCACTTGAACCGGCATTCCACCGATCGTCACTGCCGGCTGGGCCGTTAGGTCAAGCCCGGTGACGTAAATCGCCAGATAGGTCGGCTGCCCGTTGGTGGTGGTGCTGAAAGGGCTCATTCCCCACATCGCGGCGTTCAGCATTGCGCCTTCGCCCATACCCATTCCGTTTAACGCGAACATGCCCGGTCCCGACGGTCCGGCCGTAAAGGTCCCTGGCGTCGCCTGCATGCCGTTGTTGATCGTCACCGCAGCTTGGCCCGCGCCCGTCCCGGCCGGCACGATGAAATTGATCTGCCCCGGCGATACGTATTGCAGCATCGCGGGCGCACCGTTAACCATCACTGAACAACCGCCCAGCGTTGTCGGAAGTTGGCCGGGCGCGATCCATGCGCCCGCAATGGTCTGGGAGCAGAGATTCTGGCCGAGGACGGTGGCGAAAGAGCCTGGAGCGAGCGGCTGCGATCCGTCGAAGGATGCGCCGTTTACGAAGGTCAACTGACCAATAGCGGGCGAGATACACAATAGAACCAGCGCGGATAAAATAAAAGCTTTCATGACGAAACTCTCTCCGTTTTGAATAAAGCACGCAGACTGCCATACCAGCGCCCCTAATCGGGCAAGGTAGGGCAGGGGGGGCCTTCCGCCAGGAACAGGAAAGACGGTTGGCATGCCGCGATATGGCCCACGTCCCGTCGAGGAAGGGCGCGATATGGCCCAGCTTCGCTAGTTGTTCGGTGTGTACAGATCGTTCAGGAGATAGCTGCGATATTCCGGCTCGCTGTCGGTAAACCTGTACAACGAATTTCCCGAACCATCCGTTTCCAACGACATCGAATTGTTGGCCGGTAGAAACCAGCCGCCGCCGAAATAATAGCCGCCCGGGATCTGCTGCGCCGTTCCCAATGCGAAGGAAAATCCCCCCAGATCGACACTCAGGTCCAGCGTGACCGTCCGGTTCTGCTCATCCACTTTGAGCGCCTGCCCGCGGCTATGAGCCTTGGGATCGGCCGCCAGCCGGCCGTTGCCGTCGTCGAATACCGTGAGCGTGGCCGGGTCGCTCGTGGAGTACTGGGCATCGTGCTGATGCGTAAACCACGGCGACGGATCGTTCGAAATCATCTGGAAATCGCCGCCCGGACCCATCCGCCAGATCACATCGCCGGTCCCCGCGCCATTGCGATAGTCGATTTTATATACAAAGTCCTGGTGACGGCTGGAAAGCAGAATGTTCCCGTCCGGCAGAAATTGCAGTGAGTCGCCGTGCACCCAATCGTTCGCCTTCTTCGCCAGGAAGGGCGGGCCACAACCGACGCTGGGGCATGTTTCTCCCATCGTTGCCAAACGGTGCGTATCCAGATGATCGAATGCGTCCCAGACCCATTTCACCTGCAAATCCTGATCGAGAACGAGGACGATGTCGCCGACCACGTCTACCGGCCCGGGACCCTGGACGTCGGTCAGGATCTTCTCTGTGGTCGCAATCACCATCACTGAGCCGCCGGGAAGGACGCGCGCGTCATGATGCATCACATAGATCGTCTTTCCGAGCGGCGCAAGCTGCTCGTTCAAGCGGGCGATGTTGGTCTCCCTCAGGGTTGTTCCGGCCAGGTCGAATTCGCGCAGGATCTGCTCCGTCGCATTGTAAGGCTGGGAGACGAACGTGGGCGCAACCAGGCCCAGAAATTTCCCCCCTTGCTCCACCTGCGTCAAAAACGTGATCTGCGCGAGATATACCCACAGGAGATTGCCGCTGAGATCGGTCGCGAAACATGGCCCATAGAAGTTGCTGTGCAGCAAAAGTCCGCCCGGCGTGGGCGGGGATTGGACGACACCCATCCTCGGCAATTGCAGCGCGACATCGGGCGTGGACACGGTGAGCGTCGGCCCATACCGTGTTTCCGTGCCCCCGTTCCGGACCGGCGCGGCGACGACGTGCTGCACGGAATAAACACTGTTTGGGTGGAGTCCAGCCAGATAGAAGTTCATGCTCAGATCCGGGCCGCAAGCATGCGAGGTGCGGTGAAAGCGAAGAGCCCCACTGGCATCCGCCTCGGTGGCCGGGCAGGGAGGTTTGCACGATTGGAACGGAGTGGAATGGACGGCGCCGCCGGCCCGGTGGAACTCCACTCGCATCGAGTCGTTCACCTCGCATGCCGGGGCGCTATAAAGAAACACGAGCGGGCTCGCGGTTGGGTGAACGGCCGGTGTATTGCCGGTGACCGCGGGAATGATCTCATAGCGGACCAAGTCCACCGCCACTTCGCCCGTCGAGTTGTTGCGCGCCGTCACTTCGACATCGTAGACGCCTTCGTATTGGCTGGCGGTCCATTCGAGGCTGCTCGGCGGGCTATAATCCCGAATCGTGTGAAGCGGAGATCCCTCGCGCGCCGCCCGGAAGCGGTACCAAATGGGTGCCGTTGAATCCGAGGGCTGGGCGCTCCATGTCACAAGCGTGCCCACGGGGACCGGAGCCGGGAGAGAAGGCGTCAGGACAACCGAAAGAGCGGCGCCTTTTAGCCAGGCAATACTCGCGAACAGAAACAGGGGTCGCATCGTAGCTATTTCGAGACCTGTTTTCCATTTTACGCGAATCCAGACCTCGTTCGCCGCAGAGATCCCTCATGAGCCCGGTGAACGCTCACTTCTTGTGAATCAGAATATTCCCGTTGAACGTGACAAACTGCATCTCCGGCCCGCCCCCGTTGATTGATCCGTACATCGCGCGGTCTGCGTGGACTCTGTACCTCCCGTTCTTGCTCCGCGAATCCTCCACCACTGGAGGCTTGCCCGGCGCGCTCAGCTTAATGTCGAAATCGCTCCAGATCTCGCCGTTGTTCGTCTTCATCATCACGTTCGCCTTCGCGCTGGCCGGCAGCGTCACGTCCACGGTCCCGTTAAAGGAAGTGAAGCTCATCGCCTTGTCCGGCGCGACCTGGTTGAGAGATACCGTGACCTTGCCATTGGTTGTGTTCGCCAGCACGGACCCCGACACGTTCGTGATGGTGATGGCTCCGTTCGTGTGATTGGCGTCAATCGAGCCCGAAATGTTCTCCACCGTGATCGCCCCTCCGTTCACGCTCCGCAGCACCAGCGACGTTTGCACCGGCACCTGAATCGTCACGTGACCCGTAGTCCCCACCACGTTGATCACGTTATTTTCTTCCGTTACTTCGAGCCCCGTGCCGCCAATGTCGATGCGGTGCATTCCCTCCGGCACGTTGGACGGCCTCCGCGAGCGTGAAGACATGCGCCCGGACGATTCGATCGTCGCGTCCTTGCCCTCGTAGCCGCGCACCGTCACGCTGCCGTTCTGCAACGAGACCTTCAGCGTCTTCCGGGCGGACCCATCGCGGAACGGAACCGTGATCCTGTCTCCGGAATCCTGCGCCGCCAATATCATCCCTGCCGACGCCAACAAAACCGCCTGTTTGAACATCCTATTTCTCCCTGTTTCTCACCATCACGTCGCCATTCAGCGTTTCAAACTGCAATTCGGGACCGCCGTTGCCGATGCGCACGCCCGTCATCCTCCCTCTGCGCCACACGAGCTTCCCGTTGCGATTCTCTGGAGGATCCGCTGCAACCGGCATTGCCGTTACATCGAAATCTGTATACAACCCGCCATTCAAGGTCTTCATCTTGACGTCGGCGTTCAGGCCGGGGCGGAACGAGACGTCCAGCGATCCGTTCACTGTCTTGAACAACGTCGCGCCCGTTGGATTCTTCGCATACAGCACCTTTACACCGCCATTGACCGTCGTGATCGACCCCGATCCCGACACGTCCCTCATCTCAACCGGCCCGTTCACATTGCTGATCTTGTAATCGCCCGCCGTGCCGTCCACCGTGACGTGCGAATGGTTCACCGCTCGCAATTCCAGCTTCACGTCGCGCGGCACGCGGACCTTGAAGTTGTATTCGAAGCGGTAGACCTCATGCCAGCCGCCTCCGTGCCGGAAAGGACCATCGACGGAGAGCCTGACTAAGCCGCCCTCCTGCGTCGTGTTCAGGCTGATCTCTTTTTTCGCCAGAGAAACGCGGTCCGCGGAATCTCCGCTCAGCGTTTTGTCGATCTCCATCTCCACCGCATTGCCGCTTGACGCCGTCACTTCGATGAAGCCGGTCACGTTGTCGATCACCAGCTCGCGCACGTCGGCGAACGTCTTATGCTCGGTGGACTTTTCCTCGGCGGCGAACAGGCAAGCTGCCGCGGCTACGAAAATCGCCGCGCGCTTCATTGCACCAGTCTCCCCAGCGCCCAATTTGCCCGTTCCCGCACGCTGGAATCGATGGACTGGTCAGCGATGAGCTTCCTCAGATCCGGCGCGGCTTCGGTGGCCTTCAGGTCCACCAGCAAATCGATCAGCGCGATCTGCACCAGCGGCGACGTCTGCTTGGAGATCGATTGCACGATGGCCGTGCGCGTCACCGGGCTCGCCCCGAAGGCGTGCAGCGCGTCCACCGCCGCCATGCGCACGTTCACGCTCGCGTCGTTGTTCACCGTGGTCAACAGCGCCGACAGAACTTCCGTATCCGAGGGCTCGGCGCGATAAGCCCAGCTCACGCCGCGCAGTCTCTCGCCCGCCGATTGCTGCTGCATTAACGACAATGCCACCATTTGCCTCATACTGTTCACCTCCCCGCGCAACTGCGCCACTTCCGGCCCGCTATTGGGCGCCAGGCCCGCCGGCCGCGCCATATATCCAATCCCCACGCCCATGGCCAGCGCCGCGAACGCCACTGCCGGCCAGAACGCCGCCAATCGATCTCTCCACGCAGGCTTCGCCGAGGCCATGCCGTGCTTGTACGCCGTCAGCGACTCGTAAAACCGCTCCCGAACCTCCACGCCCGGCGAAGGCATCGTGCCCGGCAGCAGCGCCAGCCCCTTCCATAACGCGCCCAACCGTTCGGTTTCAGAGCGGCAGGCCTCGCAGCCGGCGATGTGCGACGCGAACTCCAGCTCCCTAGCCTCATTCAGCGAATGGCTCAAATACTCCGGCAAATCGAGTTTTGCTTCTTCGCAGTTCATGCTGTTTTTTCCCCAATCAAGGCCGAATACGCCTGTTCCAACGCCCTCATCGCGCGATACACGCGCACTTTCACCGTCCCTACTTCGCAGTCCAGCACCCTGGCCAGTTCCTCATGCTTCATTCCCTGAAACCGGCTGAGCACTAGAATCTCCCGCTTATCCGGCGGCAGACGGTCGAGCGCCTGCCGCAGCAGTTTCAGATCCTGCGTCTGCGCCGCCGACGCCTCAGGGCCCGGCGCCGCGTCCGCCCTGCGGTCGGCGAATTCCTCAATGCCGATCACCTCGCCCCTCCGCTTCTGCGCCTGGTCCACGCTGGCGTTGCGCGCGATCTGGTACATCCAGGCCGTGAAGGACTGCTTGGCGTCGTAACTGGCCCGGTAGCGCAACATGCGGAAAAAGACGTCCTGAACCAGGTCCTCGCTGGCTTCGCGATTCCGGTTCATCGACACGAAGTAACGGAACAACCCCCGGTGATGGCGCTCAAACAACACCGCGAGCTTCTGCACTTCGCCCGCGCTCACCGCCGCCATCAAGGCATTGTCCGTTGCGTTCACGTTCACAAGAGGATACCGTTACACTGAGAGAAAGTTACAGGACAGAAAGAAGGGGGCCAGACTACTCTGTCCCCAAACCATGGACCTGCCAACCGTTCCACCGTTTCGGTGAGTGGACAGAGCGGTCTGTCCCCCTTTTTTCACTAACCATGGCATGATCTGGCCCTTCGAGAATATCCCCTGGCAGACCGCTCTGCCCGCGTTTGCCGTCGAAGCGGTGTTCTATGCCTCGCTCGGGTCCGAAAAATTCCGGGCGCGCCTGGAGAAACTGCCTTCGCCCGTGCTGGCGGCGATGCTCACCGCCGCCGCGATTCTCCCCTATTGTCTCGCGACGCTGGCCTTCGGGACATTTCAATGGCGGGCGCTCGGCTGGATCGCGCTGCTGGCCGGGGCGTCGTCGTTTTGGTACATTCTGCTGCCGAAAAAACCTGCCGCCGACCTGCTGCTGCTCGTCTTCATGGCGGCGGTCTGGCTGGCCGCGCTGTTTAAGCAATGGTACGTCTGCCCGTACCCAAGACTGAATCTCCCCGTGCTGGGGCAACTGATGTGGTTCCGCACCGGGTTGTTCTCCATGCTTTCGATCCGGCGGGTCCGGGGAGTCGGCTTCGGCTTCTGGCCCAAGGCGCGCGAATGGAAAATCGGCGTGGCCTATTTTGCCGCGTTTGTCCCCGTGGCCGCGGTTCTCTCCCATTTCATCGGATTCGCCCGCCTGCGCTGGCCGCCGGCAGGCTGGGAGAAGACCTCTCTTCTGGCGATTGGAACGTTTTTCGGGATTTTATGGGTGGTCGCCCTGGCCGAGGAGTTTTTCTTCCGCGGACTCCTGCAGCAGTGGCTGGTTTCCTGGACGCGCAGCGAGGCGGCCGGATTGATCCTGGCATCGCTACTGTTCGGTTCGGTGCACCTTTTCTATCACGCTTTTCCCAACTGGAAATTCGCGATTCTGGCGGCTGTGGCCGGCATTTTCTACGGGCTCGCCTTCCGCCAGGCCCGCTCGATCCGCGCCTCGATGGTGGCGCACGCCTTCGTGGTCACGGCTTGGAAGGTCTTTTTCGTATAGCGCTTCCGTTAGGGACCACGATCGTCAACGGCCACGTTAGGTGCACAAAAAAAGGGCGAGCCCGAAGGCCCGCCCAATTTTTGGAGACGAACAAACAGTTAGAACGTGATCTTCCCGCTCATCTGAATGATGCGCACCGAGGAATCGAATCCCAGGAAGCTTCCGTACGGACTGGTCGGAGTGCCCGCCATGCCGGTGATCGTTCCGAAGGTCGCGTCGCCCACGCCGTTATCCGGCAATCCGAAGTTCGGGTGATTCAGGATGTTGAACGCCTGGATGCCGAACTTCAATGTGGCTCTCTCACGCAGTGAGAAAGTGCGGTAGATCGCCATGTCCATGTCGAAGTAGTGCGGTCCGCGGAACTGGTTGCGGTTCTGTGTGGACCAGTTGTTGTAGTTATTGAAGGTGGCCGCCCCGGCATTCACGAACGCGTTCGCGTTGAGGCAGGGTGTCACCGCCGCGGCCTCTCCGCAAGCAGTCTGCGCTCCCGCGGCCGTGCCTGTGTAGGTGGCCAGAATGGAGCCGTTGTAGTTGCCGAGTGCCGTGTTGTTATCCACGATCGAGAACGGCAGGCCCGTGCGCCAGAACATCTTGCCGCTCCATTCCCAGCCGCCCAGCAACTGGTTCATGAATTTGCTGCTGGTGTGGATCGTCGGGATGTAAACCCAATCCGCATTGATGTTGTGGCGGATGTCATAATCCGAGTTGCCGTAGTTGTTGGCCCGCAGATTGTTGGGGTTGATCTGTCCCAGGATCGAGTCGCCGTAAGTGAATACGCCGCCATTGGAAGTCTCGTCCATGCCGTGCGAATAGGTGTAGTTGAAGTGCGCCGACAGGCCTTGGGCGAACTGCTTCCGGACCGACAGGTTCAAGCCGTCGTAGTTGGAAATCGCGCCGCTTTGGACCTGTGTAACGACGCCGTAGTTTCCGTTCGGAAGGTTCGCGGCAACGCCCTGGATTCCAGGGTACAAGCCGTAGGCATCGTAGGCATTCCCCCACGCCGACGTGTAGGGAATGCGGCCTCCATGGTTGCCCACGTAGTTGGCGATCAGCACCAGGCTCGGGTTCAACTCATGCTGCACCTGGAAGTTCCATTCCTCCCAGCGCGGCGCGCGAACCGGTCCGTTGATGGACGTGACGCTGGGAGAGGCAAACACCGACCCCAGTGCCTTCAAAGCCGAGGAAATCTGGCTGTAGCTCTTATTGATGCTGAAGGCGTTCGCGGAAGCCTGCCAGATAGCGGCGCCGCCCTGCGAACCCGGATCGAACGGCAGGACGCCTGCCGTCGGCCGCACGCGGATCGCAACGGCTACCGGAGGATTCGCCAGGAGATCGTCCACCAGGCCTGCGGGAATGGCGTCGTAGAAAATACCGAAGCCGCCGCTGATCACCGTCTTCTTATTCGCGGTCGGTGACCAGCTGAAGCCCAGGCGCGGCGAAAGATCCAGCGCGTCCACGCCGTAGAACGCCTGATGGCGGCCGTAAGACATGTCGCTCGAATACGGCACCGAACCCTGGTTGCTGCTGGTCGAACTGGCCAGCGTCTGGAACGGGCCGTTCAGATTGGCGAAGCAGTTGAACTGGCAGACCGGGTTGGAATTGCGCTCGGCCCGGATGGCCAGCGTCAGTTTCAGGTTCGAGGTGACATGCCAGTCGTCGTTAATGTATGCGCCCATGCCCCACAGCGCAATCGGTACATCGCTCGCCAGATTCAGGCTCTGGCGGTATTGATACGCGTGGCCGTTGGCGAACTGCGCCAGGCCATTGGCGGTGTATCCAAAGTAGACGCTGGGTCCGTTGAAGAAGAAGTTGTGATCGCTGACGTCGTAGCGGCGGAAGTTTGCGCCAAACTTCAGGTCATGCTTCCCGCGGATGATGGTGAAGTCGTCGGTGAACTGGTATTGGGTGATGTTGCGCCCTTGTGGGAACGATCCCGCCACCGGATTGATTCCGCTGAACGGCACTGTGCCCGAGGTCACGATGCCCAGAGGGAACACGCTGGCCGCCGCTGCGGGATCCTGGGCGAACTGCGCCACGTAATGGCTCGCCGCCGCCAAAAACACGTTGGTGGAGTTGGGTCCGAAGATGTGCGTTTCGGAGAATTGATTGTCGTAAGCGGGCTGGTTGGACAGCGCGTCGAACTTCGGGTTCAACGGATCCAGGTACGACGGCTGCAGGCCGTGATCGAGTCTCCAGCGGAAGTACGCCGAGTCCTTATCGCTCAGGCGGTAATCCACTCGCGTGCTCAAAATCCATTCCGACGCGAGCGCGGTGGGCGAAGATTGATAGCGGCCCGCGCACGCCTGGGTTGCCGGATTGAATCCCGGCAGGGAAGTGGCCGTCAGGCCGGCGCAGGAGCCCGCCAGCGGCTGTGCGTTGGAGGATCCGGGCGAATTGGCCCACACGTTGAACATCTGCTGATACATGTTGAATTCGGCCGGCTGCGTGGCTTTGATGTTGGTTAACACCGCATTGGCGAAGGCCGCGGTAGGAACCGTTACATTATCCACGTTGGGCAGCACGAAGCGCAGCCCTTCCGTGTTCACGAAGAAGAACAGCTTGTCCTTGATGATCGGTCCGCCCACCGCGGCCGCCCACTGGTTGGCGTTCGAAAACGGCTTCGGCGATCCGTAGAAATTGTTGAACCAGTCATTCGAGTTCATCGCTCGGCCGTTCCACAGGTAGTTCACGTTTCCATGGATCTTGTTGGTTCCGGACCGGGTGACGTAGGAAACCTGCGCGCCGGAAAACGTCCCGTACTGGCCGCTGTAGGCATTGCTGACGACCGTGGCTTCCTGCAATTCATTTGCGCCCAGCGTCAGATTGGTCGCGCCCGAATTGTTGATGTTGAAGTACGGATCCATGTCGTTCTCGCCATTGACCGTGAACAGATTCGACGTCGCCGGCAAGCCGTTCACCGTGAAGTTGCCATATCCGCCCGTGTTGTTCACCACCACGCCCGGCGCGGTGAACGCGATCGTCGTGATGTCGCCGCCGGAGGCAGGCAGCGATGCCACTTCCGCCGCCGTGAAGGCCGTGTTGTTGCTGGACTCCAGGCTCAGCGCCGGCGGCGCCTCGGTTACCTCGATGGTCTGCGTGGACTGGCCCACTTTAATGGTCAGATTGGTGGTGAGCAGCGTGCCGACCGATACCGCCAGCGTGGTCTCCGCCGTCTCAAAACCCTGCTTGCTCGCCGCCAGTTTGTAGCGGTTCGGCTTCTGCAGCGTGAATCGGAAGTACCCTTGGGCGTTGGTAGTGGTCGATTGCGTGGAGCCCGTGTCCAGGCTCGTCAGTTTCACGGTCGCGCCCGGAATCACGGCGCCGCTCTGGTCGCTGATGACGCCCGCCACGTCGCCTGTAGTTAAGGACTGCGCTGCCAATTGCGTCGTAAACGATGCAAAAACCAAGAACAACGCTATTAGGAACAAAGATCTGCTCTGGATGAAGCGGACGTTCGATTTATTTCTCATGGAATGAACCCCCAACAAGTTCGATTTAGTGTTGCTGCCGACGACGTTCTTTTCAAAGATCGTCAGCGTGCGGGACTCTTTGGCCGCGATATTCACTCGCGAATAAAACCTCAGCAAAAGCGCCAGAAGCGCCATGACCCTACGCAGCCAGCCGGACAGAGCTTCATCGTCAGGACAGGCTGAATACCTCTAGATTATTCCCATGTTTCCGATGTGTCAATACTAGATTAATGCGACACTCGCAGGAAAGTTGCGTCCCCGGAAAATAGAATTTCTTCTTTTCCTTCTTCCAGATACCATACGTCACCTGCCTTGGTCGAATGGCCAGATAATGTCCCTGACCCATCGATCACGATGATATACATGGCGCCGGAAAAAGCTTGTAAATATATCTCCGAATTAGAGATACACAACTTCGAGGTGGTGAACTGCGGGCAGGAGACCAGGACCTGCTCGGTTCCCTTTCGGGAGTGGGGAGGGAGGGGGAGAAGCGGCCCCAGGTGACTCACTTCAGCCGCCGGATCGAGGTGAAGTTCGCGCGGCCTTCCGTAATCGTAGAGCCGATACGTCACATCGGAATATTGCTGGATCTCGCAAATTGTCAATCCTGCGCCGATCGCGTGCACGGTGCCGGCCGGAATGTAGAACGTATCCCCCGGCCTGGCGAGCTGCCACTGGAGCAAGTTTTCGATCTCGCCGGAGAGCGATGCTTCGCGCAGGCGCTCCGGGGTGATCGTCTCGCGGAATCCGGCGGCAATTCGCGCCCCCGGCTCGGCCGCCAGCACGTGCCACATCTCGGTCTTTCCAAGAGAATTGCAATGCAGCCGCGCGTAGGCGTCGTCCGGATGCACCTGAACCGATAGTTTTTGGGTCGTGAAGAGAAATTTGATCAGCAGCCGTGGATCGGGCACGCCCTCGAACCAGACCTCGCCGATCTTGCGCTCAGAGTTGGGAAAGAGGGGCTCCAGTCTCGTCGAGCCCCAGACTTTTTCCTTAAAACTGGGCGTGAGCTTGCGCATTTACACGCGTTTCGCGATGAACGCCGCCAGCCGGTCCAGGCCTTTCTTGAGTTCGTCCATCGACGTCGCGTAGGAGATGCGGACATGCTCGTTCGTTCCGAACGCCTCGCCCGGCACCACCGCCACGAATTCCTCGGCAAGCAGTTTTTCGGCGAACTGCAGGGAGTTGGTGATTCCGCCCGTGTAGGCCGCGCTGACGTTCGGATAAGCGTAAAATGCGCCCTGCGGCACCTGCGTTTTGACGCCTGGCATCGCCCGCAAGCGCTCGATCACGTAATCGCGGCGGCTCCGGAACGCGGCGAGCATCTGGCCTACGGAATCCTGCGGCCCCCGCATCGCCTCCACGGCGGCCTTCTGCGCGATCGACGTCGGGTTGGACGTCGAATGCGATTGCAGCTTGGTGATCCCCGTCGCCAGGGCTGCCGGCCCCAGCACAAAACCGATGCGCCATCCGGTCATCGAGTACGTTTTCGACAGAGACCCGGCGACGATCACCGTATCCTTCGCGCCAGGCAGCGACGCCATGGACACCGGCGATGCGTCATAGAGGAAGCGGTGGTAGCATTCGTCGGTCAGGATCCAGATGCCGCGGTCCTTCGCGATGGCGAAGATTTTCTCGAGTTCCTTCCAGGCGAATACCGCGCCACTGGGATTCGACGGTGAATTGATCAGGATGACCTTGGTCTTCGGCGTCAGCGCCTTCTCGATCATGGACGCGCGCAGGTCGAAACCCTCGCTTTCATCCGTATCGACGAATACGCATTTCCCGTAGGAATAATTCACCACGTCCTTGTACGTCACCCAGTAGGGCACCGGGATCACCACTTCGTCGCCCGGATCCACCAGCGCCTGCACTAGGTTAAAGATCGCGTGCTTGCCGCCCACCGTCACGACGCACTCGTTCACCGCGTAGGACGTGCCGTAGTCGATCTTGTGGCGCTCGCAAATGGCCTGCTTCAGTTCCATGGTGCCGGCGGCGTTCGTGTACTTGGTGAAGTTCTGATTGATCGCCTCGATGCCGGCCTTCTTGATGTTGTCCGGAGTAGGGAAGTCCGGTTCGCCCGCGCCGAAATCCACCACATCCGCGCCTTCCCGGCGCAGCTTTTCGGCGTCGGCGGAAACCTTCATGGTCGACGATACGCTGATCGTCGAGATTCTCTCTGCCAGTGCTTGTAGGGTCTGCATAATCTTTATTCTTTCCGTTTGATTCTGGCCTTCAGCCGCCGCTCCACCGTGGGCGGCACCAGGCCTGAAACATCTCCGCCAAGGAAGGCCACTTCCTTAACAAGATGCGAGCTGAGGAACGAATACGCCTCGCCCGCCATCAGAAACGCGGTTTCCAACTCCGGCCGCAGGCGGCGGTTCATCAGCGCCATCTGCAACTCATACTCGTAATCGGAAATGGCCCGGATGCCGCGCAAAATCAGGTTCGCACCGCGCGACGCCGCGTAATCCACCAGCAGGCCGTCGAACGATCCTACCTCGACGTTCGGGTACGGCCTCACCACTTCCTCAAGAATCGCCATCCGTTCTTCCACCGAGAACAGCGCCTGCTTCGAATCGTTCTTCAGGACCGCCACAATCAGCCTCTCCACCATGCGGCTGCCCCGGGCGATCAGATCCAGATGTCCATTGGTCACGGGATCGAACGAGCCTGGATAGATACCAATCAGGTGCAAGGGCGGCGCGGCCAATCAGTCTCCTGGTAATCTTTAATCTTACCAGCCTCACTGGGTCTTTTTCACAATGGATTTTTTACACGGCTCCGCCGCCTTCGCCTCCGCCTTCGCCGCCGGGGCGCTCAATTCCGTGGCCGGCGGCGGCACCTTGCTGACATTCCCGACGTTGATCTGGCTGGGCCTGAATTCGGTGTCCGCCAACGCCACCTCCACCGTGGCGATCTGGCCGGGCTCGGTGGGGAGCATCTTCGGATACCGCAAGGAACTGCGCACGGCCGATCCGGGCATGCTCGCCCTCACCGTGCCCAGCGTCGCCGGTGGCCTCGCCGGCGCGCTGCTGCTGCGCTTCACGCCTTCATCCACCTTTGACGCCATCGTGCCGTTTTTGATCCTCTTTGCGACCATCCTGTTCATGTCCCAGGAAGCCGTGCAGGGCCTGTTCAAACCCGGCGCTCATCATCTGGGCCCGGCGATGCTGTTCCAGTTCATGGTGGCGCTTTATGGAGGATATTTCGGCGCGGGAATTGGCGTCCTGATGCTGGCCGCGCTCAGCATTCTGGGCCTCACCGACATTCACCAGATGAACGGCCTGAAAAGTTTTTTCGGGATGTGTATCAACGGCGTGGCGGCGCTTTATTTCGTCTTCGCCCACATGGTCGAGTGGCCGTATGTGCTGGTCATGGCCGGCGGCGCGATCGCCGGAGGTATCGGTGGCGCGGGCCTGGCGCGAACGCTCGGCCGCCGTACCGTGCGCGGCATCGTCATTGCCATCGGATTCGCCATGGCCCTTTCCCTGTTCGTCAAGTGGATCGCAAAGCGGTGACCTGCGCGCGCGGATTCAAGCAGTCTCCTGCGTCGGGACATCGGCGAAAACCGATCCTTCAAGCGGAAAAGCTCAATGCCCGGCGTGAGCCTGCGGACTTACCCCGCCGTCACCCGGTCCATCGCCAGAAATTCCTGGATATGAGGATGCGTGCACTTTTCCAGTTCTGACACCGGCCCGAAATAGATCGACCGGCCCTCGAACAGGAACACCACCTTATCCGCCACCTTCCGCATCAGGTCCAGATCGTGGGTCACCACCACGCTGGTCAGCTTCAGCTGCCGTTTCAGCCGCAACATCAGATTGCCGACGTGATCGCTCATGATCGGGTCCACCATCGTGGTCGGCTCGTCATAGAGGATGCACTCCGGTTGCGCCGCCAGCGCCCGCGCGATCGCCACCGCGCGGCGATGGCCGGTGGATAAATCAGCCGGGTACTCGTCGCGATAGTCCAGCAGGTCCACCATCTGCAGCAGCCCGTCCACAACGTCCTCTTTATTTTTCGCGTCGTAGTCCTCGCGCAATTCCAGCGAAAACAGGATATTCTCCCCCACCGTCAACGAATCGAACAGGGCGCCGGATTGGAACACCATGGTGACCTTCTTCCGGATGCGCTTCCATTCTGACTCTGATTCATCGGTCATGTCCGTGTAGGCGACGTGCACGCGCCCCTGGTCCGGCTTGATGAAACCCATGATGTGCCCAAGGCTAACGGACTTGCCTACGCCGCTACGGCCGATGATGGCCAGCGTCTCCCCGGCATCTACGTAAAAATTGATATCGACTAAAACCGGGTGGTCGAACGTCTTATAGATGTGCTCGAACTCGATGTAGTGCGAAATCCGAGGTGTCATCGTGCGCTCCATTCGGCTGGAGTATTGACGTTCCGGAGCGGCCGGGAATCGGAAACGGGCCACCGTGCCGTTCGAAGGGTAAAGATAAAATCTTGCATTTTGAGCAATTTGCGCTTGATAGCGGACTCCGCGGCGGCCAGGACCCGGGCATGATAGACAGCGCAAAGAGGGTCGGTTCCGCCGGCAGTTTCGGGCGCCAGACAATCCGCGCCGCTCGCCTTGGCGGCCTCGATCAGGCCGGCCAGAAACTCATCGCCGGCCTCCGGCATATCGCAGGCGACGATCAGATTCCATTCGGCGCGAGTGTGCAGCAGGGCTGTGTAGAGTCCTCCCAGCGGGCCGCAATTCTCCACGGCGTCGGGCAGGACCGGGAAACCAAGATGAGCGAATTTTTCCACGGGACCGAGAATCGTGGCCGATCCGGCGGCGCGGCGGACCCGCGCGGCCACGGTTTCGATCAGCGTGGCGCCGTCCATTGGCAGAAAGGCCTTGTCCCGGCCCATGCGGCGGCTTGCGCCTCCGGCCAGAACAAACCCGGCGACATTGCCCATCAGATGGCCCATGAGAAGATGGTAGCAGCGCCGGACGCTATGGTGGAATTAAACAAAAAGGTGTATATTTGTTTTTTACTGGCTTTTTTTATGCTGGCCGCCTCCCCCAGTCGCGCCGCCGAAGTCGCCACGGGGAGCAGTGCGCCCGCTCCGGCCCTGCGCCGCACTTTGGTAGTGCGAGCAGACCCTCGCACGGGCAAGCTGGTCCGCAGCGTGATCGTTTCCGCCAGGCCCCTGCCGAAGACTCCCAGCGCGGATGTAAGCGCCATCGTCGAGAAAGCGGCCAAAACCCACAGCGTGGATCCGCTGCTGGTGCATTCCATCATTCAAGTCGAAAGCAACTACAATGAGCGTGCCGTTTCCAACAAGGGCGCGCAGGGGCTGATGCAGTTGACGCCCTCCACCGCGCGGATGCTCGGCGTGAGCGACAGTTTCGATCCCCGTCAAAATATCGAGGCGGGCGTGAAGTATCTGAAGTACCTGAAGGATCTGTACAAGGACGACCGGCTGGCTCTGGCGGCCTACAACGCTGGACCTGGCGCGGTGGACAAGTATAAACAGGTTCCTCCCTACGCGGAAACCCGGAATTACGTGGAGCAGGTGGGTAAACGGTATGGAGAAGCGCGCCGCGCGGCCGATGCCGCCAAGCCCGCTCCGGTTGCGCAGCAAGTGATCGAAACAAAACCGGCGGAAATCCAGCCGGCGGCGGTGGAGACGTTTATCGACGAGAATGGAAGGCCGCATCTCAAGACCATTCAGTAGGTCGGGACTCCTGGTGGGTTTCCTGCTTGCGTCCGTGGTGTCTTCATTTGGCGCGGCAACGAAACAGGCGGCCAGCAAAGTCAGTTCCGTGCGGTTTTGGTCACTCGGGGAAATGACTCGCGTTGCCGTCGAGGTTTCCGGAGGATTCAAGTATAAGTTCGAACGGCTCACCAATCCGGATCGCCTGTTCTTCGACATTGACGGCGCGCGGCCCGATATCGGGAAGAGCCTGCAACATATTACTCCGGTGGGTGACGGCATTGTTAAACAAATCCGCGTGGCGGAAACCGCGCCCGGGGTGACGCGCGTGGTGCTCGATCTGGAGTCGCACGCCGAATACACCGCGTCGCAGTTGACCAGCCCGGACCGCTTGATCATTGAGGTTCGCGGCAAGGGCCGCCCGGCTCCGACGGTCGGAAAAATCATCGAACCGGCTCCGGCCGTGATTCCGCCGCCTGAAGTGAAGCATCCCATTGAGCTCGCCGTGGCGCAGACTACGGATGCGAAACCCCCGGTTGCGCATTCTGCGGCCGCAACACCCTTAATCCCAGCGAAGGTCGAGCCCCGCAAATTCATTCCGCCTCCGCATGTAGAGAGCGGTCCTGCGGAAACGCCCATCCTGTCCGCCGACCTGATCCCGCCGCCCATGCCAGTGCTCGCGAAACCGGCCAAGCCGCCAGGGCCGCCGATTTCGACGCTGGCCGGTGCCTTGCCTCCTCCTCCGGGTCTTCTGTCCCGCAAGGCCGCCGATGTTCCCGCCAGTTCCAAGCCGGTCTCTGGTGTCGCGCCGGAGCCTGCCAAACGTCCCGCCACCGGAGACCGTTCGCTCACTCGTGTGCTGGGCTTGAAGCTGGGCCGCGTGGTAATCGACCCGGGCCACGGCGGCCGCGATGTCGGTACCCACGGGCCTTCGGGATTATATGAAAAGGATGTTGTGCTGGATGTCAGCCGCCGGTTGGGTGCCCTGATCGAATCCCGCCTTGGCAGCGAAGTCGTCTATACGCGCGGCGACGACACCTTCATTCCTTTGGAAGAGCGCACGCAAATCGCCAACGAACGCAAGGCAGACCTGTTTCTCTCGATTCACGCCAATTCATCGCAGATCCGCTCGGCTGCGGGCGTCGAGATGTATTACCTGAACTTCACCACGTCGAAAGCCGCCATGGATGTGGCCGCGCGCGAAAACGCAGGCTCGTCCCGCTCGATTTACGACTTGAAGGAACTGCTCGAAAAGATCGCCCTGAAAGACAAGATCGACGAATCCAGGGAGTTTGCCGCCGCCCTGCAATCGTCCTTGAACAGTCTGGAATCGAAGACCAACTCCGGGGCGCATAATCGAGGGCTGAAGCGAGCTCCGTTCATCGTCCTGATCGGCGCGTCCATGCCCAGCGTGCTGGCCGAGATCGGCTTTCTGACCAACGCCGCCGATGAGGCGCTGCTCAAGAAACCCGAATACCGCCAGAAGATCGCCGAGGCGCTGTACAAGGGCATCGCGAACTACTCCGAAACGCTGAGCCACTTTCAGGTCGCCCAAAAGCGCGGTGGCTGAAACCGTCGGCCCTTTTAACGCGGGATACCAGATTCCCGTCCGCCATCGTCCTCCAACGCAAGCGCCTCTAAGGAGTCGTCAATTGTGCGGTGCACCCTTGGGTTTATCCGAGGAAAATCAGGCGCGATCGCTCACCTAGTATTTTAAGGCTATGCGCGAAATGCCCCGACCTGTTGTATACTGGCGGCAGCATGAGATTCGCCACGTCGGTTGTGCTGGCAGTGCTGCTCCTGGCTTTACCCGTGGGCTGCATCCTCGCCTCCTCACCGGCGCATGCCTGCTGCCCCGAGCACAAACCGGACACGAACGCGAGCCTGAAGTGCCCCTACGATGTGTTCGACGGCGCAACCACGGCCCATCTGCTGGCTCCGGTTGCGGTTCTCCCCGCGCAGACAGTAACGCTCCTTCCGCAAATGCGGCCGCCCGAGCTGGCTGGCGCTCCGATCGTCCTCGAGGACGGCGGCGATTTGCTGCTGCTCAACAGAATTCTCCGGATCTAGAAGTGTCTTTGCTGTTTCATCCCTGAAGACGCATCTCAAGATTATTCAAAAGGAGAATTATCATGATGAAGTTATTTGGAATGGTTCTTGCCCTGACGATGATGGCGAGCGCGGCGGCATATGCCTGCACGTGTTGCGACACACCGGCGTGCACCTGCTCCTGCTGCCATCACGCGCAGAAGTAAGCGAAGGGAGAGGGGGCCCTTGCGCCCCCTCTCTTTAATATTTTCTCAAAACCGCGAGCAGCTTGCCCTGGATCTGCAGCGCGTCGCGATTGACATAGATCGGCTGCATCGACGAATTGGCCGGCTGCAGACGCACGCGGTCCCCATCTTCCCGATAGAACCGTTTCAGCGTCGTCTCCACGCCCTCCACCAACGCAACCACGATTTCTCCGTCGCGAGCCTCGCTAGCCTTTTCGATCAGCACGAAGTCTCCGTCGCAGATGTGGTCCTCGATCATCGATTCGCCGCGGACCTGGAGCGCATAGGTACCCGGATCTCCTGCGAAGTCGGCGAAATTCAGCGTATCCTGGCCCGCAATCGCCTCCACCGGCGAACCGGCGGCAATCCGGCCAAGCAGAGGAACCTCCACTGAGGCGGGCATCTGCCGGTGCTGCCTCTGTTCCTCATAGTATTTGGGTGCGATTTCCAGCGATCGGCTCTGGTTGAATCCTCGCTTGACGTAATGCTTCGATTCCAAAGCCATGATGTGCTTGTGCACGGTGGCGAGAGAGGCCAAGTCGAGCCCCTCGGCAATCTCCTCGTAGCTGGGACTGTAGCCGCGCTTCTCAAGAAAGCCGGCCAGAAAGTCCAAGAACTCCTTTTGCCGTTTGGTGAGTGCCATGCACTCATTATAGGCGAAGAAAAAGAGAATTTTCAAGTAGTTATTTCAGTCAGTTCGGCCTCGCTCAGCCGGAACCCGGCCGCGCCGATCACCCCGGCAAGTTGACCCGCGTTGCGCAGGCCCACGATGGCGGCCGTCACCTCCGGCCGGCGAAGGGTCCAGGCGATCGCGACCTCGCCCGGAGTCCGGCCATGGCGATTCCCGATGGCGCGAAGTTTTTCCACCAGCGCCAGGTTGCGGCTGAGGCTCGGTTCCTGGAAGGCTGGCATGCGGCGGCGGACGTCGTCCTCTGGCAGATTCGCCACCCGATCCTTGGTCATGGAGCCACTGAGCAGGCCGTTTTTCATCGGCGAATAGACAAGCACGCCGATGTTCTTCGTCCCGCAATAGGGCAGGATGGATTCCTCGATCTCCGGCGCGACGAGCGAGTACGGCGGCTGCAAGGACGCCGGCGTGGCAATCTTCGAAATGCGAGCCAGTTGCGCGGCGTTGAAGTTCGACACGCCGATGTGGCGCACCTTGCCCTGCTCCTTCAGCCGAACCAGCGCCTCCCAGCCTTCCTCGACGTCCTCATCCGGTTCCGGCCAGTGAATCTGATACAGGTCGATCGCGTCCACCTTCAGGCGCCTCAGGCTGGCTTCGCATTCGGCGAAGATGGAATCGCGCTTCAGGCTTTTGACGATGTTGCCGGCGGCATCCCAGCACCGCTCGCACTTGGTAAAGAGGTACGGCTTCGGCGAGATACCTTCGACCGCGCGCGCGACCACCTCCTCGGAATGGCCGAGTCCGTAAACTGCTGCGGTGTCGATCCAGTTCATGCCGGCCTCGATCGCCGCGCGAATCGCCGCGATGGAGTCGTTGTCGTCCTGAGGGCCCCAGGAAAAGGCCCACCCCGCGCCTCCCATCGCCCACGCGCCCACTCCGAGCGGAGTGATCTGAAGATCGCTGTTGCCGAGTTGTCTGGTTTGCATGCTCCCACTAAA
>JBBIVT010000013.1:42238-45227 GCA_037439565.1 Acidobacteriota bacterium
CGGTTCCGTTATTCTGGATAAATGGAGATCCGCCATTCCGTCTGCGCTCTGGACTGTCCGGACACCTGCTCCCTGCTGGTGAATATCGACAATGGGGTCGCGAGCAGGCTGCGGGGCAATCCCGATCATCCGGTGACGCGAGGATTCCTGTGCGGCAAGGTCGCGCAGTATCTGGAGCGCGAATATTCTCCTAACCGGCTGCTCTATCCGCAGAAGCGCATCGGCAAAAAGGGCGACGGCAGGTTCGCGCGCATCGGCTGGGATGAGGCGCTGGATACGATTGCGGCAAAGCTGGCGGCCGTCGCGACAGAGTTCGGCCCGGAGGCGATTCTGCCTTACAGCTATGCGGGCACCATGGGCCTGCTTAACGGCAACGGCATGGACCGGCGATTCTTCCACCGGCTGGGCGCGACGCGGCTCGACCGGACGATCTGCTCGGCCGCGGGAAGCGCCGGATTGGCGGCGACGCTCGGGTATCGCTACGGCACCGAGCCAGAGCAATTCTCGCGTGCGAAGCTGATCATCGCCTGGGGGGCGAACATCCACGGCACGAACGCGCATCTGTGGCCGTTCATCGTGGAAGCGCGCCGCAACGGGGCGAAGCTCATCGTCATCGATCCGGTGCGGACGCGCACGGCCGCGGTGGCGGACCAGCATCTGCGCGTGAATCCGGGCAGCGATCAGGCGCTGGCCTTCGGGCTGATGCATGTGATCCTCGGCGAGAAGCTCCACGACGCCGATTACATCGCGCGCTTCACCCATGGCTTCGACGCGCTGGCCGGGAAGGCGCGCGCTTATGATCCGGAGCGCGTCGAGGCGTTGACCGGGATCGCGAAAGAAGAGATCGTCGCCTTGGCTCGCGAGTATGCAACCGTCAGGCCTTCGGTGATTCGCGCGAATTATGGCGTGCAGCGCAGCGAGCGCGGCGGCGCGGCCGTGCGGGCTATTGCGGCTTTGCCTGCGTTGATCGGGTCCTGGAAGGAAGTTGGCGGAGGAATGCAACTATCCACCAGCCAGGCGTTCCACTTCGATCGCAAGGCGCTGGAGATGCCTCATCTGGGGCCGCCGGCCCGCACGGTGAATATGGCGGAGCTGGGTTCGGCGCTGACGGCGCTGGATCCTCCGGTGAAGGCGATGGTGGTGTACAACTCCAATCCCGCCGCCATTGCGCCGGATCAGAATCGCGTGCTGAAAGGTTTGAAGCGCGACGACCTGTTCACCGTGGTGATGGAGCAGTTCCAGACGGACACGGCCGATTACGCCGACATTCTGCTGCCCGCGACGACGTTTTTGGAGCATACCGACCTATATCTGGCCTACGGGCATTATCATCTGCAGTTCGCAAGGCCCGTGGTGACGCCTCCCGGCGAAGCCCGGTCGAACGTCGACGTGTTCCGCGCCTTGGCGCTGCGCATGGGCTTCCAGGACGCCTGTTTCCGGGATTCCGAAGACGACATGATTCGCGCGATGCTGGCATCGGGGCATCCGTTTTTGGAAGGAATTACTCTGGAGCGCCTGGAACGCGAGCATTCGGTCCGGCTGAACGTCCCGTCGCCTTTTCTGCCCTTTGCCGAAGGCGGGTTTGGAACCGCGTCCGGTAAATGCGAGCTGGATGTGCCGGATTTCGTGCCTCCGGTGGAGTCGCGGCTCGGAGATGCGGCGCTGCGGAAGAAATATCCGCTGGAATTGATTTCGTCTAAGAACGACGACAGCATGAACTCGACGTTCGGGAATCGCGACGCAGTGGACCAGCAGACGTCGGTGTTGCACATGGCGCCGGAAGACGCTGCGCAGCGCGGAATTTCCTCTGGCGACCCGGTGCGCGCCTTCAACGATCGCGGCAGTCTCCTGTTGACGGCCGAAGTGGATGGAGTAGTGGGCCGCGGTGTCGTTCGCGCCCCCGCGGTGCGATGGGCCAGACGCGCGCCCGATGGACGAAGCGTGAACGCATTGACGTCGGAGAAGCTGACCGACATCGGCGGTGGGCCAACATTTTATAGTTGCTTAGTCGAGGTGGAAAAGTGCGGAGATTAGTGGCAGCGCTCGCGCTGCTGGCGTTTGTTGCGTTTGGACCGGCGGGATGCCGTCGCAAGAAAAAGATAAAAGCCCGCGAAGACGGGCTGGCGAGCGTGGTGAATGTCGCCGATCCGGCCGATTCCGCGCAACTGGTGCGCGGATTCTCCAACGTCGAGGCGGACGCCTGGCGCTGGAGCACGTCAAAGTTCGTTGTGGTGCTGCGGCCCCCCGCCGGCGCGGCCCAAAACGGCGCGAAATTGCAGATGGTGTTCACACTGCATGACGCGGTGGTGAAACCGCTGGGTCCAGTCACCGTGAACGCGGCGGTCAACGGCACGGCCCTGCCGCCCGAAACATTTTCGGCGGCGGGAGACTATACCTATACGAAGGATGTTCCCGCGTCCGCCCTAGGCTCCGACGTAGTGACAGTGGAGTTTACCACAGACAAGGCGCTTGCGCCGACCGACAAGGATAAGCGGGAATTGGCCCTCATCGTCAAGTCCATCGGCCTGGTTCCATAGCGCGGCGCGCCGCCTCGCCTGCGGCGATTTGCCGCTTTGACACGCTGGAAATGCGCGCATACACTGTTGGTAGATGAGCATTCGAACGTTCAGCGTAGGCGCTTTCCTGGCGTTCACGCTGTTTGCGAGGGCCGAAACACCTAGGCTCGATCGTCTCTACCGCAGCTTTATCGCCCCCTGTTGCTGGAGCCGGAATCTGGCCGAGCACGACTCCCAGGCCGCCAGGGACGTGCGCACGCAGATCGACGCCATGGTTCAGGCCGGAAAATCCGATGAGGAAATCAAGACCGCGCTGGTAAACGCTTACGGCAAGCGCATTCTTGCGTTGCCGGAAGGCGAGGCGGGAACGTGGCTGTTCGCCATGCCGTTTGTCGCCGCGGCGGCCGGGGCCGGGTTATTATGGCGGCTTCTCGCGAAGCGCCGGCCGGTCCAATCTCCGGCGATGGCTGGAG
>JBBIVT010000013.1:45327-47799 GCA_037439565.1 Acidobacteriota bacterium
TCGCGCAGAAAGTTGTGATCGTCGGCGGGATGATAGCCGCTCGCCTTCAGAAATTCCGCGAACTGCGCGTTGGTGACCAGCGTGCGGTCGATCCAGAACGAGTCGATGTGCATGGAATGTAAATGATGGCGGCGGGCCGAAGGCTCCCAGGGATACTGCACGTCGACGCCGTCGCTGTTGCCGCCCTCGATTTCGACCCCGGACACGCGAAAATCAAACTCCCCCGCCGGAACGTGGATCATGCCTGCGTGGTCCTTCGAACTTGCGCCGGGGATATCAACCATACGCTGCGGCAGCGCCGTCCATTCATGCGAAAAAGCGCCCAGCGGCTTCATTTGACGCATGCGGGCGAGGAAGGCGCCGTCCGCATCGTTCGCCGCGAGGATCGCGCCGTAGCCGTTCGGCTCCATGGCAAAGTGAAGGCGCGTTTTGTCGGGATGCAGCTCCACACCGTGCCACAGGTCGAAGTAGCGGTAGCCCTCCGGCGCGTCGATTTGCGGCCCGTCGACCGTATATTCGTTGCGATTCACGAACGTCCAGAGGATCGCGCCGTTTGCCGGAAACTTACTCGCGTAAACCCCGGTTTGAAGCACCGGAGTGTGCGGCTCCCATGCAGCGCTGGTCAGGAAGGACGCGTACTGGCGCTCGATCATGGCGATGCGGCGCAGCGCCTCGGCGTCGCGTGGCGTCAGGCCGTTCCAGATGCCCCAGATGTTTTCCCAGCTCTCGAAACCTGCGCCGTTGAAGAAGGCGTGCTGCAGATCGTCAGTGTGATCGCGAGCCCAACGGCGGCAGATATTCACCATATGCCGAGGCTCCAGCCATTTATAGCGGCTGACGCCGGGGATAGTCGAATACTTCCAATAGCCCCAGCTCTGGTTGTTCCAGGCGAGCATCTCATCGGCCTCAAGCTGGCCCTCGGGCTCCAGCACCAGCGGCTTGGACGTCGCGTCGGAGGCGATGCGATAGGCCAGAGGGATGCCCGAAAACGTGTCGCCATTGACGCCATCCGCGCCGATGTCCGCCAGCAGCCGCGCGGTCGCTTGCGCGTTGGGCGCGCCGGGGTCGTTCGTGCCCTGATCCCACGGCATCGCGGGAAAAAATACCTTGACGCCCCGGCGATGAAAATCGTCGATCATGGCCCGGATGCCGGCAATGCCTCCGGGCAGGTCCCGGATGAGATCGTACTGGCTGCGGGAATCGATGCCGATGTTCGGATAGACGGGCCAGATCAGGACGCTGTCGATACCCCCGTAGCGGCGGTCAAGATCGTCAAGGTAACGGTTGACCGTATAGCGGCGCGCGGCAGGATCGTAGAAATAGCGATCCTCCACCATCATCTGCGGCTGAACAAAATTCGATTGGGCCCACTTCAGTTCGGGACGCGCGTATTGCGCTCCGTCATAGCCCATCCGGATGAGGCGCTCGTTGCGCCAGTGCACGATGTCCGCCAGCCATTCCCGGAACGCGGCGGGATTCGGCGGCCCAGGCAGGGTCTCGCCGTCGGGCCGGTAGACGGTATCCTGCGCGAACAGTGGAGCCATCAGCAGGGTGAAAATCAGTCTTCTCACGGCCTTCCTGCTCCCGGAACGTCGACGCGAATACGCTCGATGCGGCCTTTTCGCGTCACGGTGGTCCTGTCGGGCAGGTGGTCTTCCGCCGTGCAGATGTAAAGATCGCGCCGGTCCGCGCCGCCCAGCATGCAGGCATAGGATCGGCGCCCCGGCAGAGGAATTTCGTCGGTGATTTTGCCGCCCTCGGCCACACGTATGATACGATCCTCCGTGGCGCAGGCCACCCAGATTGCGCCTTCCGCGTCAAGGCAGATACCGTCGGCGAAGACGCCGGGAATTTCGGCGAAGACACGCCGGTTCGCGAGGTCGCCGTTGGGAAGAATATCGAACGCGGTGAGGCGGCTTGCGAACGTTTCGGCAATGATGAACGTGCGGTCGTCCGGGGTGATGACGGCTCCGTTAGGGAACATCATGTCTTCGGCCACGACGCGTGCTTCGCCGCCGGGCTCGACGCAGATCAGGACCGTCGGCTTGGGCGCTTCGCCGCCGTTCAGGTCGAAACCGAAATTGCCCACGTAGGCCCGTCCGTGGCGATCCATCACCATGTCGTTGGTAAAGCCCGGAGCAAGGGCGCCCAGGTCGGCCAGAACAGTCAGGCCGTTCGGAGTCATGCGCATCAAACGCCGGTCGCGCATGGAGACCACCTGCATTGTGCCATCGCGCAGCCAGCCGAGTCCGCCCGGGAAGGCGGGCAACTCCAGAACTTTTGTGGACGCACCTTGGGCGTCGATACGCCACACGTTGCCGGCGTGCATGTCGGAAAAATACAGCGAATGGTCGTGCCAACGGGGGCACTCAGGGAAGGCCAGGCCTTCGAGGATGGTCCGCGGAGTCATCGGAAACACAGTATCAGAATTGACTCAGCGGGAAATGGAGACGATTCAGCCGCGGTTCATGC
>JBBIVT010000013.1:47899-53121 GCA_037439565.1 Acidobacteriota bacterium
CCGCACATGGAGCAGAACGCCGCGTCCTTGAATCCGTCCTCCGGCAGCGTCTCGTCGTGATACGCCTTGGCGGTCTCCGGGTCGAGCGACAGCTCGAACTGCTTGTTCCAGTCAAAAGCAAAGCGGGCGCGGGAAAGTTCGTCGTCGCGATCGCGCGCGCCCGGGCGATGTCGGGCGATGTCGGCGGCATGCGCCGCGATTTTATAAGCGATCAGACCCTGCTTCACGTCTTCTTTATTCGGCAGACCCAGGTGCTCCTTCGGAGTCACGTAGCAAAGCATCGACGCCCCGTGCCAGCCAATCATCGCGGCGCCAATGGCGGACGTGATGTGATCGTAACCAGGGGCAAAATCCGTCACCAGCGGCCCCAGCGTGTAGAACGGAGCCTCCTGGCAGATGAGATTTTCCTTTTCCACCTGCATCTTGATCTGATCCATCGGAATGTGCCCAGGTCCTTCGATCATGGTCTGGACGTCATATTTCCAGGCGATCTTGGTCAGTTCTCCCAGGGTTTCCAGTTCGGCGAACTGCGCGCGGTCGCTCGCGTCGGCCAGCGAGCCGGGGCGTAGGCCGTCCCCCAGCGAGAAGCTGACGTCGTGCTTCTGGAAGATTTTGCAGATGTCTTCGAAATGCTCGTACAGCAGGTTCTGGCGGTGATTTTTTACCATCCATTCGGCGAGAATCGCGCCGCCGCGGCTGACGATGCCGGTGACGCGCCGCGTAGTGAGCGGAATGTATTGCACCAGAACGCCGGCGTGGATGGTCATGTAGTCCACGCCCTGCTCGGCCTGCTCCTCAATGACCTCCAGCATCACGTTGATGTTCAAATCCTCCACGCGGCGGACGCGGGAGAGAGCTTCGTAAATCGGCACAGTGCCGATGGGCACAGGCGAGGCTTCGATGATCGCCTTGCGAATGCGGGGAATATCGCCGCCGGTGGACAGATCCATCACCGTGTCCGCGCCGTACCGGACGGAGTATTGGAGCTTCTCGACCTCGCCTGCAATGTCCGACGTGGTGGAGGAGTTGCCGATGTTGGCGTTCACCTTGCACAGCGAGTTGACGCCGATGCACATGGGCTCCAGATTGGTGTGATGGATGTTGGCGGGGATGATCATGCGCCCGCGGGCGACTTCGTCGCGCACGAAATCGGGTTCGATTTTTTCGCGCTTTGCGACGAATTCCATCTCCTCGGTGATCCGGCCCTGACGGGCGTAATGCATCTGCGTGCGGATGCGGTCGCCGGAGCGCCGCGCTACCCATTCTTGTCGCATACCTAGATCGATTATACAGGGGACGTCTCGCGGGAACAGGACCAACCCCGCCGCTCCCGCGTCGCAACTCGAGCGGCCCTGATGGTCGCAACCGCGAAGACGCAAATGCGCACCGAGCACTCAAGTACGCCTTACGCTAATTCGGGCTTACCACGCGTGTCGCGCTGTCGACGGCGAGCGTTTCCACCGGGACTTTTTGGGGCGCCAGTTTCAGCCCTAATTGCTCCTGCAGTGCCGTGAAGATGGACGGCAGGGTGGAGTCCTCGGCGCCCTCCGGCGCAAAGTCAAAGGTTACGTCAAAGTTTCCGGTAATCCCTGTCTGATTCACCACCGGACGGCCGAGAGGGTTCCGCAGCATGGCGGCAAGAGTGTCGACCGAAATGTTGTCGGCGCGCAAACCGCCCTTCAGAATCGCCGGCCGCGACGGAGCGCCCTTGGTCGGCTGAAGCTTCGGCCCGCCCTTGGCGACCAGAAGGGCGTATCCTGGCACGGTCTTCGTCTCGCGGTGGACGGCGAGTTTGAACCGTTCCACCAGCAGTTGTTGCAGCATCGGTTTCAACTGCTCCGGCGGGATTCCTTGCCCGCCCTCGGCCTTGGCGGTGACGTCGTAGAATTCCGTGCCGATCCAGTCCTGCTTGCTTGCGATGCGATCCGAGTCGATTCCATAAGCCATGGAAATGAGGATTCGCAGGGTGATGTTTCGGGCGGTGAACGTCGCCGCTCCGGGCGGGCTGATGGACGTGTATCCGATGCTTCCCGGCGGCGTCGGCCGGACCGAGGCCACTTCGAACGCGGGCTGCGCCGCGGCGATCATGCCCACGCACAAGAACCAGTCGAGCCTCATATGGGAATCCCGATGCGCCACAGCCCGAACGCGATGGCTTGTCTCAAATAGACCCATTCCTGACGCCAGCCGGGATGCGGCTCGGTGGGCCGGGGCGAGCCGTAGACGCTGATGCCCTGGAATTGCAGCATCTTCTTCACGCGATAAATGTGATAACCGTCGCTAACCACGATGCAGGACCGCAGATTCATCCGCTGCATGATCTCCGCCGCGGCAATGGTGCTGTGCACGGTGGTTTCGCCCTCGGATTCGACGATGATCGCCTCCGATGGAATGCCGCGGCGGCTCAAGTAAGCGCGCCCGACCTCGCCTTCTGTGAACTGCGGATCCTTGCCTTTGCCGCCGGTGGTGAGGATGCGCGGAGCGAGTCCTTGCCGGTAAAGGAACAGGGCGTGATTGAGGCGCGCTTCAAGAATCGGTGACGGCCGGCCGCGGTACTCGGCCGCGCCCAGCACCAGGATCACGTCGGCGGGCTGCGCCTCGTCCAGATCGGACTGCCGGCGGATGTCGCCAGCGACGGAAAACAGGCTCCATACCAGCCCGATCGCCGCGGCGAGCGTCAGTCCAACGGCGATCCTGATGAGGCTGTGCTTCATGTACGCTAAGCTGACATTGTAATGGAATGCAATGGAAGTCCTGACCAGCGATAAGAATCCGCTTCTCAAACAGGTGCGCCGCGCCTCGCAGAAAGGCTCGCTGACGGACGGCGGTTTTGCCGTTGCCGAGGGGTTTCATCTGCTGGAAGAAGCCATCAAGAGCCGCGCTGAAATTGAGGCGGTGATCGTGGCCCAATCCGTGAGGACGGCTATCGAAGCCCATGTCAGGGGCTTGAAACTTCGCGTGCTCACCGTGCGCGACGCGGATTTCCAGGCGCTGGCGTCCACCGAAACGCCGCAGGGCGTGGTGGCGCTGGTCAAGCCGCCGGCCTGGACGCTGGATCAGGTGTTGCGCGGCAAGGCGCTGGTCGCGGTTCTGGATGGCATTCAGGATCCCGGCAATGCGGGCGCGATTCTGCGCGCGGCCGAGGCGTTCGGCGCGACCGGGGCTGCATTCTTGAAAGGCTCGGTGAATCCGTATAATCCGAAGTGCCTGCGGGCGTCGGCAGGGTCCATTTTCCGGCTGCCGGTGGTCCCGGCGATGGACGAGTCGCTGTTCACCGCCTCGCTCGCCAGTAAGCGCATCGCGCTTTATGCGGCCATGCCTCGCGCGGAACTGCTCCTCTCGTCGGCCAACTTTAAACGGAGCTGCGCCATTCTGATCGGTAGCGAGGGCAGGGGAGTGCGCGAGGTTCTCTCCGCGCGCGCCGTGGCCCTGCGCATCCCGACGTCGAATGTGGAATCGCTAAACGCGGCCGTCGCGGCGGGGATTTTGTTCTATGAAGCGCGCCGCCAGAGGAGCGCATGAGCCTGTTCGATTCCGCGCCCCTCGAGTCACTGGATCGGGCAAAGCGCCCGCTGGCCGAGCGCATGCGTCCGGAGACGTTCGAGGACTTCGTGGGCCAGCAGCACGTGCTGGGGCCTGGCAAGCCCCTGCGGGTGCAGATTGAGCGCGACCAGTTGCAGTCGTTGATCCTGTGGGGGCCTCCGGGCGTCGGCAAAACCACGCTGGCGCGGCTGATCGCGCGGCTCACCAAGGCCGACTTTATTCCGTTCAGCGCCGTGCTGGCCGGCATCAAGGAAATCAAGGCCGTGATGGCCGATGCCGAACGCTCCCGCAAGCTGGGCCGCCGCACTGTCGTATTCGTCGACGAAATTCATCGTTTCAACAAAGCGCAGCAGGACGCCTTTTTGCCGTACGTCGAGCGAGGCGACATCATCCTGATCGGCGCGACGACGGAGAATCCCTCGTTCGAGGTCAACTCCGCGTTGTTGTCTCGCGCAAAAGTCTATGCGCTGCGGGCGTTGTCGATGGATGAGATCGTCTCACTGCTGGAACGCGCGCTGAAGACGCTGGAACTGTCGGCGACCCGCGAGCTGCTGGAGCAGATCGCCATCTACGCCAACGGCGACGCCCGCACGGCCTACAACATTCTGGAACTGGCCTCGGCCGTGGCTCGCGATGGCGTTCTGGAGCAGGATGCCGTCGAATCCGTGATCGAACGCAAGGTGCTGCTCTATGACAAATCCGGAGAAGAGCACTTCAACCTGATTTCGGCGCTGCATAAGAGCATCCGGTCCTCCGATCCGGACGCAGCGCTGTACTGGCTGGCGCGGATGTTCGAAGCCGGCGAGGATCGTTTATACATCGCGCGGCGGCTGGTGCGGATGGCGGTGGAGGATATTGGGCTGGCCGATCCCCGCGCGCTGGAGCAGGCCATCGCGGCGCAACAGGCGGCCCACTTTTTAGGGATGCCGGAGGGCGATCAGGCGCTGGCGCAGGTGGCAATTTATCTGTCGGTCGCGCCCAAGTCCGACGCAGCGTACCGCGCGCTGAACGCGGCCATGGAGACAGTGGAGAAATCGCCCGCCGAGCCGGTTCCCATGCAGCTCCGCAACGCTCCGACCAAGGCGATGAAGCAATGGGGCTACGGCGCGGGGTATCAACATGCGCATCAGTTCGAGGATGCCGTCAATACCATGGAGTGCCTGCCGGAATCCCTTCGCGGCGCCAGGTTTTACGAGCCGACCGATCGCGGCCTGGAGCAGAGAATCGCGGCCAGGCTGGAGGAATTGAGGCGGAGGCGGCAGGATGCAGGAACCGGGAGTCCGGAGCCAGAATAGCCGGGCGAAGGGCGGCTGCCAGCTGTTCGCTCGCCTTACAGGGGATTGGTGGGAGAGAAATGGGACGGAGACGGCACTTTACTCATGAGTGCCACTCAAGGTTCGCGAGCTCATCCGGCTGTTGGAACAGAACGGATGGCATCACGTTCGCACGAACGGAAGCCACCGAATTTTTCGTCACCCGGATGGCCGGACGACTGTAGTTTCGGGCAATCCCAGCGGAGACGTCCGGCCCGGCACGTACCGCGATGTTTTGAGGCAAACTGGAATAGAGGATCCGAAGCAATGACCCGCAAATACTCCCTGGTGGTGGAAGGCGACTCGACCGGCTACAGTGCGTACGTGCCGGAGCTTCCCGCCATCGTGATTACCGGGTCGTCGCTG
>JBBIVT010000013.1:53221-58745 GCA_037439565.1 Acidobacteriota bacterium
GCCAGCGCCGTCACGCCGACCGTGGTGCGGGTCGGGCGCGGCTCGGGGAAATTCTTGATATACACCGCGTTCATTCGGGGAAACAGGGTCATATCGGTCAAATACACCTGCACCGAGACCGCGTCTGAGAAATCCATGCCGCCGGCTTTGAGAACCGCGCCGATGTTATCGAAGCAAAGCTGAACCTCATCCTCGAACTTCTCTGGTACTTTCCCTGTCTTCAGATCCGCTCCGGTTGAACCCGAAACATAGAGCGTATCGCCTACTAACAGCCCCGCGCTGAAGGGCTTTCCGGCGGGATAGTCCTTGGGTGTGACCACTTTTTTCTTGATTCCTGCCCCATAGGTTAGGCCGAGCCCGGACAGGACCAGTACGAAGGTCACGCTGAGGAAAAGTTTATTTCGCATGGGAGCCATGATAGCTCAGATAGGAAGGAAGGGTAGGCCGTCGGGTACGAGGGTACCGGAGTGAAATGGACCTCGTACACTATTGCAGCTACAGGGCGAAACGGGCAAACTCGAAGTGTCACAAGAGGTGTTGAAGCCGCCTCTGGCACAACGAGGAAGAAATAACGTGAACTTACACGACAACGAGCAACCCGACCGGCGCCATTCGGATCGCTTTCCGATCGAGCGCGAGGTTCGGTATCGAGTGTTGAACAAACGCAGCAACGAAGAGTCCGGAGCGGGCAAGACGCTCAACATCTCCAGCTCAGGCGTTCTTTTCTCGGTCGAGCATCTCCTGCTACCGGGCCGCCGCATGGAACTCGCCATCAGTTGGCCCGCGCAATTGAACAATAAATGCGCGCTGAAGCTGGTCGCGCGTGGCCGCGTGGTCCGGTTCGAAGGGGGCCGCGCCGCCATTGAGATCCAGCACTACGAATTTCGCACCCAGGCCAGCGTGCCCACCGCGGCGTCCGCTGGACTGAGCCTCGTGAACAACTAGATTTCCTGTCTCCTGCCTCCTTGCGCGCGCCGGGCCTCATCGGAGTGTCCGGCGCGCGTCTCCTTTTTGTATGCTTAAAGCAAATGCAGTGGCCAAACGGGGGTTCGATTGTCATCGGGAAGCACGGATGTCACCACGTCTCCTTCCACGTGTTTCCATCCGAGGGTAAGCTGTCGGCAAAGGTGAGCGTCAGCAACGGGCATTGGAGCGGCACCTGCGATACGTTGTTCGATCGGGGAGAACTGCGCCAGTTTGCCCAGGATATTGAAAAGCTTCATGCGGACACCAAGGGGCAGGCGGTGCTCGCGCAGCATCTGACGCCCAACATCGACATGACGCTGACGGGCGACGGGAAGGGGCATTTCTCCGCGGCGGGCTCGGTGCGCGACGATTTTGCCCGCTCCAATTACATCGCTTTTGACTTCGGCCTCAGCCAATCCGAGTTGCTCTCGATCGTTGAGGCGCTGCGCGCCGCCGAACGGTTGTAACCTAGTAACAGAACGCAATGGGATCTTTGTATGCACGATGGATGATGGATTGGGAGAATCGTCTGTGCTTTCGCGCCACCAATCGGGTCGTCCGGCCGTTTGACTGGGGCCTCGAATGGACCGGCGAATGGCCGGTGACGTCGCAGAATCCTCCCAACGGCCACGGCCCGGGCGAATACCTGAAGGTTCTGAATGAGGCCGTGCTGGAATCGAGCGACGAGTTTTTTTCCTATCGGGTACCCTCCGATTTTGAGCTGGAAGGCAATATTCTCCGCTTCAGCAGCCCTGTAACGACGCCGTACCCGGAAAACAACATCGTGCACGGGCAGTGGTATCCGGCGAAACACAAGCCGGGCAAGCGGAAGGTGGCGGTGCTGGTGCTGCCGCACTGGAATGCCTCAGTGGGCCAGCACGGGGCTTTGTGCGCGGGCATGGCGAAACTGGGCATGTCGGCGCTGCGCGTCAGCCTGCCGTATCACGATTACCGCATGCCGGCGGAGTTGGAGCGGGCCGATTACGCCGTTTCGGCCAACGTCGCGCGGACGATTGACGCGACGCGCCAGGCCGTGATCGACGTGCGCGCTTCGATCGATTGGCTGGAGCAGCAGGGGTATGAGAGCATCGGGATCTGTGGCACCAGCCTCGGGTCCTGCTACGCGTTCCTGGCGAGCACGCACGATCCGCGGCTGCGGGTGAACGTGTTCAACCACTGCTCGACGTACTTTGCCGACGTGGTTTGGGAAGGCCTTTCGACGCAGCACATCCGTCAAAGCCTGGAAACCTCGGTGACCATTGAGCAGTTGCGCGACGCGTGGATGGCCATCAGCCCGCCGCACTACTTCGACCGCTATGCGGCAACCGGCAAGAAGACGCTGTTCATCTACGCCAAGTACGATACGACGTTCCCGGTGCGATTTTCCGAACAGGTGATCGAGAGGGCGCGCGAAATCGGGTTCGACCACAAGGTGGTAGTACTGCCGTGCGGGCATTACACGCTCGGGGAGACGCCGTTCAAGTTCATGGACGGATATCACATCTGCAATTTTCTAAAGCGGAATTTGTAACAAGCGTGGTGGTCTCAAAACACCTCGAGCAGCCTCTTATAGGTCGTCTCCAGGTCCTCCGGCAGCACCCTTGTTTCGGCGACGGTGGTCATGAAGTTCGCGTCTCCGGGCCAGCGGGGCAGGACGTGCATGTGGATGTGCCCTGCGACTCCCGCGCCCGCCGCTTCGCCGATGTTCAGGCCGGCGTTGAAGCCGGCGGCTTTGTAGACCTTTTTCAAAGCCATCTCGGCGCGCTGGGCCAGCACCATCATCTCTTGAAGGGCGGCGGGAGCCGAGTCCGCCAGTGTGGCAACGTGCCGGTACGGCGCGATCATCAAATGGCCGCTCGTATAGGGGTACAGGTTCAGCAGAACGAAGTTATGTTCCGCTCTGTGCAGAATGTACTCGCTCTTTAGGGCGCAGAAGATGCATTCGTCCGAGCGCTCCTGCGAGACGTAGCGATAGCGCCAGGGACTCCAGATATGCTCCATTTTACATGGGCGTGCCGTCGGGAATAATGGCGTCCGGCGTGCGGCCGTCCTCATTCACGAGGTCTTTCAGTTCCTTCGACGGCTTGAAGTACGGGATGCGCTTGGCGGGCACCTCGACGCGAGCCCCCGTCTTCGGATTGCGCCCCACGCGAGGCTGGCGCTGCCGCGTGCGGAAGCTGCCGAAGCCGCGGATTTCAATCTTATCGCCGCCGCGCAACGATTTCACGACGCTATCGAAAATCGCTTCGACGATCACTTCCGAATCCTTGCGCGTCATTTCGACGACGCGCGAAACTTCCTCGATTAATTCAGCCTTGGTCATGTTTACCGGCCTTCCCCTTTTCCGCGAATGTGCATGGCTTCCTCGATGGTCATGGTCGCCGCCGCGGCCTGCCGTTGATAATCCTCCAGGCGCGTGCGCTCCTCGTCCTCGGCCACGGCGCGAAGACTTAAGCCGATCTTTTTCTCCGACTCATTCATCTTAATTATCTTAAAATCATACTCATCTCCGATGGGGAGGAGTTGATCGCCCGCGCCTGCCTTGTCCGGCATGGCGGGGATTTCCGATTTGTGGCACAGCGCCTCGACGCCCGGCGCGAGTTCGACGAACATCCCGAAGGCGGCGGCGCGGCAGATGCGCCCGCGCACCAGATCACCCACTTCATGGGAGCGGAAGAAGCTCTCCCAGGCGTCCGGTTGCAGTTGCTTGACGCCGAGCGAAAGGCGGCGGTTCGGCGCATCGATGCTCAGGATCACCGCCTGCATCATCTGGCCTTTTTTCAGCAGTTCGGACGGATGCTTGATGTGCTTGGTCCAGGAGAGATCGGAGACGTGAATCAGGCCGTCCACGCCATCCTCGATTTCAACGAATGCGCCGAAATCGGTCAGCTTGCGGACACGGCCCTCGACCACGGAACCGATGGAATATCGCTCGCCCACCGTGGTCCAGGGATCGGCCTCCAGTTGCTTGATGCCGAGCGAGACGCGGCGATCCTTCACTTTCAACTCTAGAACCACGGCCTCCACCTGATCGCCGGCCTTCACCACCTTGCTCGGATGCTTCATGCGGCGGCTCCACGTCATCTCGGAGATGTGGATGAGTCCCTCCACGCCGGGCTCGATCTCGACGAACGCGCCATAGTCGGTGACGCTCACCACGCGGCCCACGATGCGGCTGCCGGCGGGGAAGCGGGTGGGCAGCGTCTCCCAGGGGTCCGGAGTCAGTTGGCGAATGCCCAGCGAGATGCGCTCTTTCTCGCGGTCGAACTTCAGAACCTTGACGGTAATCTCGTCGCCGACGTGCACCACCTCCGAAGGGTGGTTGACGCGCCCGTGCGACATATCGCTGACGTGCAACAGACCGTCGATGCCGCCAAGGTCGACGAAAGCTCCGTAATCGGTGAGATTTTTCACCGTTCCGGTGACCACCGCCCCTTCCGACAGTACCTCGATGGCCGTGCTCTTGCGGGCCTTCAACTCCTCTTCAATGGCGATCTTGCGCGAAACCACCACGTTTCCCCGGCGGCGGTTGATCTTCAGAACCTTCACCGGAATATCCTGGTTGAGGAACTGGTCGAGGTCATGAATCGGCCTCAGATCCACCTGCGAACCGGGCATGAACGCGGGTACGCCGACGTCCACCATCAGGCCGCCCTTGGTGCGCTCAATCACGCGCCCGGAAACCAGCAGTTGATCGCGCATGGCCTGCTCCAGCGTGTCCCAGATGCGCAGGCGGCTCGCCTTGGAGTGCGAAAGAAGAACATAGCCCTCGGGCTGAGGCCCGGAGCGGTCCACCATGACGTCGATGGGGTCGCCCTTCTTGAAGGGAACGGTCCCGTCCGGCAGGCGCACCTGCTCCGCGGGAACGACGCCTTCCAGCTTATAGCCGAAATCGACGATCAGTTCTTGGGGATTGACCTTGACGACATGGCCCTGAAGCAGCTCTCCTTCCGAGGGAGGCGCGAAGTGGCTATAGTCATCAATCAGATGCCCGTAATCTTCCTCGGAAGGAAAGTCTACGTCCATCCCTTGTTTATCCGCGCTCGCCATGGTCCAGAACTCCGACAAACCGTTGATACGTCAGTACTTCAGAACTATACCGGACCTTGCGGGCCTTGTCAACCTGGGTAAAGGAGGAGTCAGGGGACGTGTGTGCGCTGTGGAGCCGCCACGCGTGTGTGCATGCGGCGAACGTCCCCCGAGTCATTCCATCGAACGGATCATCCGCCCGATGATCGGGTGGATGATGATCAGGCCAGCGCTAGTATGGGCCGGGGTAACAGCCTGGATACCAGTGCCAGTATCCATCGTCGTAGTAACCCGAAGGATTGCACGTGGGTCCATAGGAATAACCCCAAGCGGGCGCGGCATAGTATCCGCCGTATCCTCCGCCGTAGTATCCGCCATAATATCCTCCGCCATAGCCGCCCCGGTAGTGTTCGCCGCGCTCATAGCCGCCACCGTAACCCCTGCCGCCACCGTACGCATAGCCGCCGCCGTGGCCGCCGTATCCTCCGCCACCCCGATATCCGCCGCCACCGCCGCCGTAGTGTCCACC
>JBBIVT010000014.1:0-3880 GCA_037439565.1 Acidobacteriota bacterium
AGATTCCCATGCGCATCGCATTAGCGCAGTTGAATCCCACGGTTGGGGATCTTTCGGGTAATGTCAATCGGATGACGCGGGCCGCGCGCGAGGCGGCGGGACGCGGGGCCGAAGCGGTGGTGTTTCCCGAGCTTTCCCTCACCGGCTATCCGCCGCGCGACCTGGTGGAAAAGCCCAGCTTTCTGGAAGCCAGCGAGCGCGAGCTGGAACGGCTGGCCAAGGAAACGGCCGAGCTCGGCCTCAGCGTCATCTGCGGCTACGTCGCGCGTTCCAGGTCCGATACCGGCAAGCGCGCCCTGAACAGCGCGGCGGTGCTGGAGCGCGGCCAGATCGTCTTCCGGCAGAGCAAGATGCTGCTGCCCAATTACGATGTTTTCGACGAGGCGCGCTACTTCCGTCCCGGCGAACGGGAGGATCTCTTCACGCTGCGCGGCCTGCCGATGGCTCTGACCATCTGCGAGGACGCCTGGAACGACAAGCGCTACTGGAAGCATCGCCTGTATCCGCGGGATCCAGTAGAGGAACTGTTCGGCGCGGGCGCGGAGATCATGATCTGCATCAACGCCTCGCCGTTCAATATGGGCAAGCGCGAGCAGCGCCGCATGATTTATCGCGCTGCGGCGAAACGTTACGGGAAGCCGGTGGTCTATGTGAACCAGGTGGGCGGCAACGATCAACTGGTGTTCGACGGGTCGAGCTTCGCCATGGACGGAAAGGGCGAAATCGTGGCCACGGCCAGATCCTTTGACGAAGATCTGGTGATGACCGGGGATCTTCACGAAGATTTCACGGATGAATGCGAAGCTGTCTATCAGGCGCTGGTGCTGGGAACCAGGGATTATATCCGCAAGTGCGGTTTTTCCAAGGTTTTGATCGGCCTGAGCGGAGGTATCGACTCGGCGCTGACGGCGGTGATCGCGGTGGAAGCGGTAGG
This sequence comes from Acidobacteriota bacterium, assembly GCA_037439565.1. Taxonomy (GTDB): domain Bacteria; phylum Acidobacteriota; class Terriglobia; order Bryobacterales; family Bryobacteraceae; genus Palsa-187. The sequence goes on from JBBIVT010000014.1 coordinate 935, forward strand.
CAGGGAAAACGTGACGGGAGTTGGAATGCCGGGGCCGTATTCGTCAGACCACAGCGTGCGCGACGCGCGCGCCATGGCGGAGAAGCTCGGGATCCATTTCGAAATCATCTCCATTTCCTCCACCTATGAGCACTTCCTGAACGTTCTGGAGCCGGCGTTTGGCGGAAAAGGCCCGGATGTGACCGAAGAGAATTTACAGTCCCGTCTGCGCGGCGTGACACTGATGGCGCTCTCCAACAAGACCGGCGCGCTGGTGCTCACCACGGGGAATAAGAGTGAGATGGCGGTGGGCTATTCCACGCTCTATGGCGATATGTGCGGCGGACTGGCCGTAATCAGCGACTTGCCAAAGACGCTGGTGTATACGCTGGCGCGAATCGCGAACAAGCGTCACGGCGGGGCGATTCCGGAGGCCGTGTTCACCAAGCCTCCATCGGCAGAATTGAAGCCGGATCAAAAAGATACCGACTCGCTGCCACCGTATGAAATTCTGGACAAGATATTAGAAGACTATATCGAGCAGTATCGCGCCCCGAAGCAGATCGCCGAAGCGCACGGGCTGCCGCTCGAATTGGTAAAGGATATCGTGAACAAGGTGGACCGCAACGAGTACAAACGCCAGCAGGCCGCGCCCGGCCTGAAGGTGACCACCAAGGCCTTCGGCATCGGCCGGAGATTTCCCATCGCGCAGAGGTTTTCCGAATGAAACAAGTTTTGAGTTTTACGCTGGTGCTGATTTTCGCGATGGCCTTGGGGTCGCAGCCGTCCGGAAGAGAAACGGTGGGCAGGCAGCCCGATGGCAGCGTCCTGCTGCCGAACGGCTGGAAGATCTCTCCGGTGGGCGATCAGGTGCCTTTGGACACGCTTCCGATGTCGTCGGCGATTTCTCCCGACGGCAGATTTGTGCTGGTGCTGAACGGCGGATATAAACCGCCGAGCATCAGCGTGATCGATGCTGCGACGAAGAAGGAAACCTCGCGGGTGAAGGTGGCGGACGGGTGGCTCGGGTTGACGTTCTCGCCCGATGGGCGATTCGTTTACGTCGGCGGAGGGTCGCGCTACAGGGTTTTCGAGTTTTCGTTCTCGGGGGGCGAGTTGAAGCCGTCGCGCGAGTTCGAAATCGCGCCGGACCAGAAGCCCGCGCTTCGGGATTTCATCGGTGACGTGGCCATTTCGCCCGACGGGCAGTTGATGCTGGCGGCGGATTTGTATCACGACTCGGTTGTGACGATCAACATGCGCACCGGCAAGCCGGTGGATCACTTCAAAACCGGCCGCCGGCCGTATCGGATCCTGTTCCATCCCGACGGCAAGACGTTTTTCGTTTCCAGTTGGGCCGATGCGGCGGTGTTCGAGTACAACACCGCGACCGGCTCCGAAGTGACGCGCATGCGTCTGGGTCCGCATCCCACCGATATGGTGTTGACCGACCGCAATCCCGAAACTCCCGAGGTGGATGCGGACGACAAGAAGCCCGCGAAGAAGGCGGAGAAACTGCTGCGCCTGTTCGTGGCCGCGGCGAACACCAATAGCGTCTTTGTAGTGAATGTCGAAGACGACAAGGACCTGAAACTGACGGAAACCCTGAACGTCGCCATGACGCCGCGCCAGCCCCTGGGCATGACGCCGACGGCTCTGGCCGTTTCGCCGGATCAGAAGACGTTGTTCACCGTCTGCTCCGACGCCAATGCGGTGGCGGTGACCGATATTTCCGAGGAGCGCAGCCGGTTGATGGGCTTTATTCCCACCGGCTGGTATCCCACGGCGGCGCGCGTGTTGAAGGATGGCACGATTCTGGTGCTGAACGGACGCGGCTCGCAGAGCTACCCGAATCCGAAGGCTCCGGGGCCGTTCGGCGCGCCGGCGATCGAAGGCGGCGGCGACCCGCGCCGCGAGTACGTCGGCAATCTGCAAACCGGAACCATGTCGGTGATCGCGCCTCTGACCGAGGACGCGCTGGCGCGGTATTCGAAGTTCGCCAGGGCCCTTTCGCCATATGACGATTCCAGGCTCGACGTGGCGGAGTTCGCCGACGACAACGTGATTTACACGAAGCCCGGCAGGCCGTCGCCGATCGAGCACGTCATTTACATCATCAAGGAAAACCGCACCTACGATCAGGTGCTGGGAAAGATCGGCAAGGGCAATAGCGATCCGTCCTTGAATCTGTTCGACGAAAACACCGCTCCGAATCATTACAAGCTGGCGCGCGAGTTTGTCCTCTTCGACAATTTTTACGTCAACGCCGACGTCAGCGCCGACGGCCACAACTGGGCCACGGCGGGCATCGCACCCGATTATACGCAGAAGTTCTGGCCATCGAGCTACGCCAAGCGCCGCAATTTCTACGATTACGAGGGCGGCGAACCGGCCAATTCCCCGCCGGCGGGTTATATCTGGGCAAACGCCATGGCGGCCGGATTGAGCGTACGGAACTACGGCCATCAGGTGAACAATAAGAAGGACGTTGGCCCCGACGGCGTTCAAATCACTGGCGTACGCGACCCGTCGCTGGCGCCGATTACCAATACCCATTACCGTGGGTTCGACCTGGACTACCCGGACGTCGAGCGCGCCAAGACGTTCCTGGGCGAGTTAAAGGAATTCGAGGCGTCCGGCAACATGCCGCGGTTCATCATCATGAGGCTGGGCAACGATCACACGTCGGGCACTGCGCCGGGACACGTCGCGCCCCTGTCGTCGTTCGCCGATAACGATTACGCTCTAGGCATGCTGGTGGAAGGCCTATCCAAGAGCAAGTTCTGGGCGAAGACGGCGATTTTCGTGATCGAAGACGACGCGCAGAACGGTCCGGATCACGTCGATTCGCACCGCTCCGTGCTGCTGGCGCTGTCGCCGTACACGCGCCGCGGGATGATTGACAGCTCGATGTATAACCAATCGTCGGTGCTGCGGACCGTCGAGCTGATTCTCGGCCTGCGTCCG
>JBBIVT010000014.1:3980-6693 GCA_037439565.1 Acidobacteriota bacterium
TGGTATTTTGAGAGAACCTGATGGTCAACCCTCCTGAATGACGACCCTCTGCTTCCTCTGGCACATGCACCAGCCGTTCTACAAGGATTTGTGGACCGGCGAATATAAGCTCCCCTGGACCCGCTTGCACGCGTTGAAGGATTACGCGGGCATGGTGGAGATTCTGGGCGAATTCCCGCGAATTCACCAGACGTTCAACCTGGTGCCGTCGATGGTGGCGCAGATTGAAGAGTACGCCGAAGGGAAAGCGTCCGATCCGTTTCTCGATTGCGCGCTGGAGCCGGCCGAGCATCTGAACGAAGCGCAGCGAAACTTCATCTTCAAGTATTTTTTTCAGGTGCACCTGGAGCGGATCATCTATCGTTACCCGCGCTATCGCGAGCTGTACGAGCGCCGCTCAGAGCGATTCAACACACAGGAGCTCCGCGACCTTCAGATCTTCAGCCAGATCGCCTGGTTCGACGAGGACGTTCTCGCCCACGACCAGGAGCTGCGCGCGCTGATTGCCAAGGGCCGCGATTTTTCCCGTGACGACCAGGCGCTGATGGCCCGCAAGCAGAGCGAGGCGCTGAGGCGCGTGCTGCCTGTGTATCGCGAGTTCGCAGCCAAGGGGCAGATCGAAATCTCCACAACGCCGTTCTATCACCCGATTCTGCCGCTCATCTGCGATTCGGATATCGCGCAGGTGCCTCATCCCGGCGTCCCGCTGCCCTCGCGCTTCCGGTACAAGGAAGATGCGCGCGTGCAGCTTCTGCGCAGCCGCGCATACATCGAGGAGAAGTTCGGTGTCAGCCCCAAAGGCCTGTGGCCCAGCGAGGGATCGGTCTCGGATGAAGCTCTGGCGTTGGCGGCCGAGTGCGGATACACGTGGTCCGGCACCGATAACGGCGTTTTGGCGCGCACGCTGGGCCACGGCGCAGGCTGTTATGAAACCTATCGGGCGTACTGCTGGCAGCAGAGCGGCCTGAAGATGAACATGCTGTTCCGCGATCATTATTTAAGCGATCTGATCGGCTTCCAATACCAGCGCATGGGTGCCGCGGAAGCAGCGGAGCATTTCCTGAATCAGATCCGCCAGAACGCCGCCGGAACCGAGGGACTGGTCCCGATCATCCTGGACGGCGAAAACGCCTGGGAGTGGTATGAGGCCAATGGACGGCCCTTCCTGCGCGAACTGTACCGGCGCATCTACGAAGATCCGAACCTGGAAGCGCTCACCGTTTCCGAGGCGCTCGAAAAGTACCACGCGCATCCGCTGCAGGGCATTTTCCCCGGCTCCTGGATCAACGCGAACTTCGACGTCTGGATCGGCGCGGAAGAAGACAATCTCGCCTGGGAGTATCTGCTCGCCGCGCGGCGCGCCTACGACGCCGCCCAGAACGTGACGGAGGACTGCCGGAAGCTGGCCTACGAAGAACTGCTGATCGCCGAGGGCAGCGACTGGAACTGGTGGTACGGGCCGGAGCACGGATCGGAAAACCGGCCGGAGTTTGATGAGTTGTACCGGGATCACCTGAAAAATGTTTACCGCGCGCTGGGGCAGGAGCCTCCGATGGAGCTTTCACGCCCGATTTTGAAGGGCCTCGGCGAAGGCGAGCATCAGGAAGCACCGTCGAATCTGATTCATCCGGTGATGGATGGCGAGGTTACGTCGCACTTTGAATGGCTTGGAGCAGGGCGCTACCGCCCCGATCCGCGATCCGGCGCGATGCATGGAGGCTCCGCCGGAGTGCAGGAAATGTACTACGGCTGGGATGAAGCGCACCTCTACGTTCGCCTCGACGGTGCGCGCGGCGACAACTTCGCGGTGGAGTTCGAAACCGGCGTTGCCGTGGCGGATGTGGCGCGCGGCAAAATCGTTGAGATGAAGGCGCCCAAGGCAGGGAAGTGGTTCCGCGTCGTCGTCACGCAAAACGGCCTGGTAACGGCCACTCTGCCCGCGCAAGGATGGATCGCACTGGGTTAGCGCCCTGCCGGTAGCCGCCCGATACCAGGGCACACAGGAGCCGCCATGTCCGTCGGGACGGAGATAATGCGGTAAGATAGAAAAGCCCCGATTCGAAGGGGACCAAGAAGTCAGGATCCGAAAGTTATCCATGTTCGACGCGACGAGGGGAGCCTAACCGCTCCCCTCTCGTTTTTGGGCAGGACTTCCCGGAATCGGACACCGGCGGCGGCGAGTTCAAGCGTGATGTGGCGCGAACTTCAAACTGTAGCCTCGGCTTTACCCGGGGTTCGGCCGCATGAAAACAACACGCCAAACGCCGGCGACGGCTGAGCGTACGCCTCACTGCAACCTTCATTGCCGCAAGATCGGTTTGGCATTGAGTTTGCTCCCTATCGCCTTCATGGATTGGAAATACGCGCTCCGGTCGCTTCGGAAGAACCCTAAATTCACGGTTTTGGCGGTGATCGTCATGGCCCTCGGCATCGGTGCGAACACGGCGGTGTTCAGTGTGGTGAACGCGGTGCTTCTCCGGCCGCTGGCATACGATCATCCGGAGCGGATCGTGACGATATCGCCGCTTTGGAGGAAGTCGGGCCACTCCGGAGGAAACTCCTCCGCGCCCGATTTCCATGACTGGCACAATCAATCGACCGCTTTCGACGCCATGGCCGACTATTGGTATGACACAATGGCCGTGCTCGAGGGCGCGGCGGCGGAGTTCGCCAACGTCGCCTCCGTCTCGCCGGAGTTTTTCGAGGTGTTTGG
>JBBIVT010000014.1:6793-13051 GCA_037439565.1 Acidobacteriota bacterium
GTGGAGCAGGCGCAAGCGCAGATGACCGCCATCGGCGACCGGCTCTCGAAACAATATCCCGCGGAGGACGGAGCCAAGAGCGTCGCGGTCATCGGAATCCGCGACCGGCTCGTCCGAGACGTCCGGACGACGCTGTACCTGCTGCTGGGCGCGGTGGCGATGGTTTTGCTCATCGCATGCGCGAACACCGCGAATCTTCTGCTGGCCCGTGCGACGTCGCGCACCAGGGAGATTGCGATTCGCGCGGCGGTCGGGGCGGGCCGCTGGCGAATCGTGCGGCAACTGGTGACCGAAAGCGTGGTCCTGGCGATGGCGGCGGGTGCGCTCGGCTTCGTCCTGGCCGTCTGGGCGGCGGATGTTCTGGTCGCGATTGCGCCGCCCAATGTTCCGCGTCTTCACGATGGAAGCATCGTCGATTTTCAGGTGCTGGGATTCACGCTCGCGGTGAGCGTTGCCGCGAGCCTGTTGTTCGGGCTCGCTCCGGCGCTGGCCGCGGCCCGGGTCGATTTGAACGACGCTCTGAAGCTGGGCGGCAACAAATCCGTGGTGGGCGGCAGAAGCGGCAAGCTCCGCAACACCCTGGTGGTGGCGGAGATCGCGCTGTCCGTTGTCCTGCTGGTGGGCGCCGGACTGCTGATGAAGAGCTTTGCCGCGTTAACGAACGCGCCCATGGGATTCAAGCCGGACCATTTGCTGTTGATGACCACCGATGTGCCGGCTCAATCGCTCGAAGATGCGAGAAAAGCCACGCAGTTCTATAAGCAACTGATGCCGGAGATCGCAAGGATGCCCGGCGTCTCGGCGGTCAGCGCGACTCGCGCGGTTCCCGGTTCTCCCGCCTCCGATGGCACCTTCGGGTTCGACGGGCCGATGAAGCCCGGCTACGATCCGGACCGCCAGGCGGTGCTGTCGATTGTCGCGCCCCACGCTTTCGCCACATTCGGCATTCCGCTGATCGCCGGGCGCGAATTCAACGATGGCGACACTTACGATGCGCCCTTCGTGGCCATTATCAATGAGGCGCTGGCGAAGAAGGCGCTTCCAGGGCAGAATCCGATCGGGCACACAATCGTCTGCGGATTCGATTCGCTCACGCCCATGACGATCGTCGGCGTGGTCGGCGATGTGCGGCAGTACGGACCGGCCAGCGCGCCGCAGCCCGAGCTGTTCATGGCCTACGAGCAGCACCCCAGGGGAAGCGCCAGCCTGATGCTGGTCGCGAGGACCCAGGGCGAGCCGCAGTTGCTTTCCGAGGCGATGCGAAAGCTGGTTCGCGGAAAGTCGCCGGAGGTGCCGGTGAAGTTCACCACCATGGAGGCGTCGCTCCAAGAGAACGTCGCTTCGCCGCGATTCCGGACGCTGCTGTTCGCCCTATTCGCGGGCCTCGCGGTGTGCCTGGCGATGGCTGGTGTTTACGGGGTGACGGCCTATGCCGTAGGGCAGCGGCTGAACGAGATCGGGCTGCGGATGGCCTTGGGCGCGACTCCCGGTGCGGTACTCGGATTGGTGCTGAAGCAGGGGTTGGCGCTGGCAGGCGCCGGATTGGTGCTCGGTTTGGCGGGCGCGGCGGCGGCAAGCCGGCTGCTGACATCGTTCCTGTTTGAGGTGAAACCAGGCGATCCTCTCACTTATCTGGTCGTCTCGGTTCTGCTCGCGCTTGTAGCGCTCGCCGCAAGCTATTTTCCGGCCAGACGGGCCACCCAAGTGGATCCGCTGGAGGCTCTGCGCGGGGATTAAAGCTGTGGCATAGTAAAAGCCAGTGCATACCCGGCGCATCGCCACATTTCTGTTGGGGGTTTGGCTCGGATGTAGCGTCTTCATGGGGTTTGTCGTCGTGGAGAATCTTCATTCGGCCTCGTTGGTGATCGCCGCGCCGGTGGAGCCGGTGTCGCGAATCCTCTCTACCCTCGGACAGGAGCCGGTGGAACAATTGCTCCGCCACCATGCGGCGCAACAGACTCGCAACTTGCTTTACTCATGGGGGAAGGCGCAGCTTGCGCTGGGGTTGGCGCTGGGGATCTGTTTATACTTCGCCGCGCAGAAGCGCGTATTTTCGCTGGTGTTGTGCGCCATCATGCTGACCGTGGTGACGGTCCAGTATTTTGCCGTGATCCCGGAACTCTCCTTCCTGGGAAGGGAGGCCGACTTCGCCCAGAGCGGGGCTGTCTCCACGCCGACCGTCCGCCTCCTGATCCTCTATCAAATGCTGCTGATCTCCGAGGGGTTGAAGCTGGTGGTGGGAGGTATTCTTGCCAGTTATCTGTTCACCTTCCGGACGTCGCGGCGGCGCGCGGGGCAGACCCGCTCCGATGCGGAGACTGAGGTCGATTCCGGCCTGCCGTCACGCGGTTAGACCGTCTTCGAGTGCTGCACGCATCCCGGGCAGCAGGGGGTAACCACGCGCGGCCTAATAAACGCCGCGGACCTTTAGCGCCTCATCGATGATGGAGAGCAGTTGCTCCCGCGTGATTTCGAATTTTTCAGAGGACTCCGGCATATCCTCTGCGGCCAAGGGCGCGCCCTGGTCGAAGCCATTATTGGAATCGACCGAATAGCGTTTGCGCGAATCGAACAGCTTCTGGATCTCCGCGCGGGGCAGGACTTTGGGTCCGCCGAGCAGTTCGGCGACAAGCGCGATGCGGGCGAAATGCTCGACGGTCTCCATCTTGAAATAGGCGTCAAAGACATCCGAGCCGTAGGAGACGACGCCGTGGTTGGCCATCAGCAGCGCCTCATATTTCGGGATGTAGGGCAGCATGCCTTCGGTCAGGGCGGGCGTGCCCGGCAGGCCGTAATCGCACAAAGGGACCGAGCCCAGGCGGATGACGATCTCCGGCAGCAGGCCCAGATTCAGGGCGCGTCCTGCGGTGGCGAACCCGGTGGCCGTGGGAGGATGCGCATGCAGAATCGCCATCACATCCGGGCGCAATTTGTAGATGGTGAGGTGCATGCCCATCTCCGAAGTGCGCTCCCGCTCGCCCGCGATCTTGTTGCCGTCCAGGTCGCAGAGGATGAGATCCTCCATGCACATCATGCCCTTGCAGACACCGGTGGGCGTGGCCAGGATAAGGTTCGGCCCCAGGCGGATGGTGATGTTTCCGTCGTTGGCGGCGATCCACCCTTTGTCGCAGATCATCCGGCCGACGCGGATGATATCGTCACGAAGCTGTTGCTCGGTCTTCGGCATCGGACTTCTGATTGTACCGCAAGCGCGGAGGCCGGTTCGCGGCCCCGCTACAATGGAGAAGCCACATGGACAAGCGCCGCATGTGCCCGAACTGCCGGGCTTTCATCACCACAGACGACAAAGTCTGCCCCTACTGCGATTTTCGGGTTGGGCCGAAGGCGGTCGACCGGCACGCTGCGGCCGGCGCTCTGGGCGGATTGATCCCCCACGCCCGCTTCACCACCACCGTCATCCTTCTGATCAACACCGGCCTGTACATCGCCATGATGATCCACATGCAGGCAGGCGGGCAGGGCCTTTCCTTCGATTTCGATGGCCGGACGCTGGTGGATTTCGGCGCGAAGTTCGGCCCTTTTATGGCGCAGGGAGAGTGGTGGAGACTGGTGACCGCCGGGTTTCTGCATGGCGGAATCTTGCACATCCTGATGAACTCCTGGGTGCTGTTCGACCTGGGCGCCCAGACCGAGGAAATGTACGGAACCAGCCGTTATCTGGTCATCTACTTCGTATCCACGGTGATGGGTTTTCTGGCCAGTTTCTTCTGGAGCCCGATGACGCCGTCCATTGGCGCCTCAGCCGGAATTATGGGGCTGATCGGCGCCATGATCGCGCTTGGCGTGCGGGACCGTTCTGCGTGGGCCGCGGAAATCCGGCGGTTTTACACTCGCTGGGTCGTCTACATTCTCGTGTTTGGGCTGCTTCCCTTTTTCGCCACGGATAATGCGGCGCACATCGGAGGCGTCATTGCCGGATTCCTGGTGGGATTTGCCGCCGGCACGCCCGGCTTCAAGACGGCGATGGAGCGTGTATGGCAGGTGGCGGCGGGAATCTGCCTTGCGCTGACGGCGCTTTCGTTCTTCGATATGTTTATGGCTCTGGTGAAGACGAAGCCTTCGTAGTGTCGCTCGAATAGTAGCCGGTCTTGGCGCGCACAGTGAGCCCGGACTGCTTCACATGAATCGACAGCTTGTGAAACGTGCTGTCCGCCGCGCCCGCGTGATAGGCAAGCTCGTAAGACGATCGCAGCTGCTCCCCGATCTGGCGGAACGATGCGCGAAGATCGGACTTTTCGGCGTCGAAATCCGATCCCCCGGTCTCGCGGGCAAGGCGGGCCATCACCGAAGCGCCATATTTGTCGCGGGCCGTCCATTCGCCTTTCCGGGACTCGGTGTAGCGAATGCAGAAGAGCGTCACATCCTCGGCCTGGGCCGCCTCAATGACGTCCATCATGGTGTGGGCGCTCGAATTGTCCTGTCCGTCGCTGAACACGATCAACGCTCTTCGGCCTTGTTCGACCCGCGCGAGCTTTTGCCGGATCGCGTGATAGAGCGCGTCGTAGAACGCTGTGCCGCCCTCGCGACGGTCGTGTGCGGCGATTTCCGGTACGCTGCCGGTGCTCTTTTCGTATGCCTTAAGGCCATCCAGAATCTCCTCCGGCGAGTTGGAAAAATCCGACGCCAGTCGCAGATGATTGCCAAAGCAGAGCAGCATGGCGCGGTCCCGGGGGCTCAGGACACCGGTCAGAAACGCTTTCAAATCGCGATCGTGCTGTTTGACGAACTTCGCCTGGCTGCCGCTGGCATCCACAATCAGGCCGAGCGCGAGTGGCAAATCCCCGCCGCGCGCAAAAAAGGAGACGGGCTGACGCTGGCCGTCGTCAAACACCTCAAAATCGTCCCTGGTGAGGTTGGTCACCGGGTTCCCGTTTGCGTCGCGGACGGTGAACGCGACGTTGACCAGCCGCACGCTGACTTTGATCGCGTCTTGGGCAAGGCAGGAGAGCAGAATCGCGGGGAAAAGAATCGCTGCGCGCGGCTTCATCGATACGAAATACGCACCCCCTTCGCACGGGGATGCACAATAAGCGTATTTTACAGGTTTTTGTCACATAAAGCTGCGCGGTCCGGATACCTTAACTATTTCGTACTAACTATATAGTATGATCGAGATGCGCATGCGCGCGATTCTGCCATTTCTTGCCGCCGCGCTTCTCGGCCAGGAGCCTCCGGACATTAACGCGCTGCTGGGCGTGGCTCGAGCCGCATACCGCAAAGCCGACTATCCCGCTGCGCGCAAGTCGTTAGAAGAAGCGTGGGCCGCCGCAGCCAGTCTTCCTCAGGAGGATCCGAAGCGCTACGAAATCCTGCGGGAGCTGGCGGGGGTCACCGGCGCTTCCGGTGATCAGGAGGCCGCGCAGCATTCCATCGAGCAGGCCATCGCATGGCGGGAGAATGCCGTAGGGACGAACGATCCCTCGCTGGCGGCCGATCTGGTGGAACTGGCGACAATTTACCAGCGCCGGAAGGACTTTGATCGCGCGATCGCGGTGCTGCAGCGGACCGTCGGCATCCATACCCGGGCGCACGGCACGTTTGAAAACTCCGATGTGGCCGACGACATCAGCCGCATCGCGCTGGTTCAGGTGGCCGAGGATAAGCCGGAGGCGGCCATCCCGACGCTGGAGACCGTGCTCGGTATTCGAGAGAAGGTTTTGGGGCCGGATTCGCCCGGACTGCTGTCCGAGCTCGACCGGTTGGGGGCGCTGCAAATCACTGCGCGGACGTATGATTCGGCGGAAGAGACGTTCCGAAGAGCGCTGGCGATTCGCGAACGCATCGTCGGAGCGCAGTCGCCCGATTTATTGACCACGCTCGAAGGCTTGGCGTATTCCCTGTTCGGCCAAAAGAAGTACGACGACGCGGAGGTTTTCTATAAGCGCCTCTTGGACTTATGGACGCTCATTGGCAACCTTCCCATGATCGCCGAGACGGACGAAAAGATCGCTGTTTTCTATCGCGAGCAGCAAAAATGGGACCAAGGGACCGAAGCAGCCGAAAACGCCATCGCGCTCCGAGAGCTGGTGACAGCGGTGAGCCTGTCCACCGAGGCGACGGCGTGGCTCGGGCGCGGGAATAAAGATCGCGCGGTGGAACTGTACCACAAGGCTCTGGCGTTCCTGGATCCGAACCGCGGGGACCACGACGGCCTGCGGGAACAGATCGGACAGATCCTCGATGGCCTGGAGCCGCGCAAGCCGGCAAAGGCACCGAGCAAGAAGAAGCAGCCTTAGT
>JBBIVT010000014.1:13151-17893 GCA_037439565.1 Acidobacteriota bacterium
GCCCGGTGGGCTTCGGTATCGATCAGCACGACCTCGATGTTGCAGCCTTCCCTGGTCATGGCGTTGGCCAGATCGTAGAGCAGGCCGGGCCGGTCTTCGGCGACAATCTCGATCAGCGTAGACGCAGCGGAGGCTTCATTGTTGAACGCCACACGCGGCTTCAGGCGGGCGCGCACCGGCACCAGTGGTTTGGGCCGCGCGCCCAGCAGTTTGGCCGCGTCCTGCTTGCCTTCCACCACCTTGCGCACGATGCCCCGCAGGCGATCCACTTCAGGAGGATTCAACTCCAGCGTGCGGTGCGGATCGGAGAAGGCAAAGGTATCCACCACCACACCCTGCGCGTTTGAGAATGCCTCGGCCTTCACGATGTTCAGCCCGAAACTGGAGATGGCTCCGGCCACCGGCGCGAACAAGGCCGGCCGGTCCCGCGTAAGCAGGGTCAGCCGGTACGATCCCTTCTCGGGCACGATTTCGATGGCCACAGGGCTCGATACAAGGCGGCGCGCCAACGCGCAATGGGCTTCAATTTCGGCCGCCGTGTGGGTGCGAAGATAGCGCGTGGGCAGCCCTTCCAAAAATTGCGCGCGCTCCGGGTCGGCGCCCGGGGCGTCGTGGATACGGGCCGTTCCGAGTTCCCGGGTCAGGGCCTCATTGGCCAGCAGGTACGTCTGCCAGAGCTGTTCCAGCCGCCACGGCGTCATGGCTTGCGGATTGACCGCGCTGATATCGGCGTATGTGAGCATCGTGAGTGCCTTCAAACGCTCAATGGTCCCAACCTGGGCGGCCAGCAGTTGGCCCGTCGAGCCGTCGGACAGGTCGCGCGAGGTCATCACGCTGGACAGCGCCAGGTGCTTGTCGATCAGGAATTCCACAGCCGCGCGATCGGCGGCGGGAGCTTCCAGCCGCTCCAGGACGAGCCGCGCGATCCGTAGCGATTCGGCCACATGCTCATGGCCGGATCCCTTGCCGATGTCGTGCAGCAGCAGCGCGAAGCGCACCAGATCCTTGTCTTCAATCTCCTCAAACAGGCTGGCGAAACGTCCATCCTGAATCGACTCAAGGGAATCGATCGCAACCAACGTGTGCTCATCGACGGTGTAGCGATGATAGAAATCCCGAACCACAAGGCATTCGATGTTGTGCCATTCGGGCAGCGCGGCGGAGAGCGCGCCGCACTCCTGCATCCCGCGCAGTCCGTAGGAAGCATGCGGCAACGCCAGCAGCTGTTTCCACTGAGGCCAACCTGCTACAGGTTGAAAGCCCTGCAGACGATCCAACGTGTCTGGCGCAAGCCTCAACTGATGCCGCGCGGCGAAAACGAACAGGCTCAAATCCGGCGGCAGTTGGTTCGCCTGGCGCAACAGGACGCAGTCGCGGACCACGCTGAACTCGGTGGTCGACAAGCGCGACCGCCACTCATGAAAACGGCCGAGAAGTCCGCCGGACTGCTCCGAGGCGCGCTCCACGGCGTAGCGGGCGGCCCGATCGATCTGGCGCGCATGGCGGTAATAGTCGCGCATCATGGAAGCCGGATGAGGACTCACCGCCTCCTGCGCGTCAAAACTCAAAATATTCTGATCCCTCCCGGCCATCTCGTGCAGGCGAATGCGAATGCCGGTCAGGAATTGGAACGCGTCGTCAAATGCCACCGGAACGCCCGCCGGCACGTCGCGCGGATGAAGCGTGGCCAGCCAGCGAACCACTTGCAGATCGCGCAGGCCGCCCGGCGTATCCTTCACATTGGGTTCCAGGTGATAAATCGTGTTCTGATACTTGGCCCGGCGCGCGTTGGCGAGCCCGGCTAACTGCCGGGCGACCGCTGCTCCGCGCTTTTTCAAGAACGCATGGAACTTCTCGTCGAGCGCGCGGTACAGGGACGCGTCGCCGGCTAGCATGCGGCGGTCCAGCAGGCTAATGGTCAACTCCGCGTTCTGCTCCTGCTCGACCACGCATTCGGCGACGGTGTGAACGGAGTGACTGGGCCGCAAGCCGGCATCCCAGAGCGCCTGCAGAAAAGCCGCCAGCACCTCCCGCATTTCCGCGGTCTTGCTCTCGTTGTCCAGGAGGAGTAAAAGATCGACGTCGGAATAGGGGAACAGTTCCGCCCGGCCGAACCCTCCTACGGCAAGAAGCGTCAAACCGGAGGGAAGTTTTCGCTCGAGCGTCGCCGAAAAAGCGTTACGCACCTGCTGCTCCACCTGGGAGGAGCGCAACCGCAGCGCGTCTGAGACTTCGTTTGGATTCACAGCTTTTCTAAACTTGCATGGCGCAAGCTTCCGCTTGCATCGGCTTTAGCCGATCTACAAAGCCAGCGTCGCGGACCAAGTCCACGTCACCTTTCCTACAACGCCGACTCGCCGCGCTCGTCGTTGCGGATGCGGATGGCCTCCGCGACGTCGTACACAAAAATCTTTCCGTCGCCGATTTTCCCGGTGCGGGCCGAGGCGACCAGCGTTTGGATCACCTCGTCGTAGCGGGCCGATGGAATCACCATCTCCAGCTTGATCTTCGGCAGCAGATCCACTTGATATTCCTGGCCGCGATAAATTTCCTTGTGGCCTTTCTGGCGGCCGTGGCCGCGCACCTCTGTGATGGTCATGCCGTCGATGCCGATGGCCTTCAGGGCTTCCTTGACGTCCTCGAGCTTGTGAGGTTGGATCACTGCTTCGATTTTTTTCATGCTTATGCCTCGAAATTATATCCTTCCTCACCGTGCATGCTCAGGTCGAGCCCTTCAATCTCCTGATCCTCGGTGGCGCGGACGCCCACCGTCATGTCGCAAATCTTCAAAATCAGGAACGTTCCAACGACAGCCAGGCCCGCCGCCACCAGGCAGCCGATGGCCTGATTCAGCACCTGTCCCGAGTTGCCGTCCACCCATCCCAGGCCTTTTCCGTTCAGGACGTCGTTGATCTCCTTGGTGGCGAACACGCCGGTAAGCAGCGCGCCGAGTGTTCCGCCCGCGCCGTGGACGCCGAATGCGTCGAGCGAGTCGTCGTAGCCGAATCGCTTCTTCACCGCGGTAGCCATCAGGAAGCAGAACACGCCGGCCGCCGCGCCGATCACCAGCGCGGGCATCGGCTTGACGAAGCCGGAGGCGGGCGTGATGGCGACCAATCCCGCGACGGATCCCGAGATCGCGCCAAGCACGCTGGGCTTGCCCGTGTGCGCCCACTCGGCGACCATCCAGGAAAGAGCCGCGGCCGCCGCAGCGAAGTGCGTCGCCACGAACGCGCTGGTGGCCAGTGAAGACGCGGCCAGAGCCGAGCCGGCGTTGAATCCAAACCAACCCACCCACAGCAGGCACGCGCCGATGGTGGACAAAACCATACTGTGCGGGCGCATCGGCTCATGGGGATAGCCTTTGCGCTTGCCCATATAAAGCGCGCAGACCAGAGCCGAAATTCCAGAGGTGATGTGCACCACCGTGCCTCCGGCAAAGTCGAAGCATGGGATCTTTCCGCCCAGCGTCGCGTTGAGGAAGCCTCCCTTGCCCCACACCATGTGCGCCATCGGGAAGTAAACAAAAAACATCCACAGCGTCATGAACAGCAGCATGGAACTGAATTTCATACGCTCGGCGAACGCGCCGGAGATGAGCGCAGGGGTGATGATGGCGAACATCAACTGGTAAATCATGAACGTCTGCTGCGGGATGGTGCCGGCATAATCGGCATTTGGCGCGGAGCCGACGTTGTGCAGAAACGCGTAATTCAAGCCGCCCAGGAACGGCGTGCCCTCCCCGAAGGCGAAGCTATATCCCACCAAGGCCCAGATCACCGTGACCCACGCCATCAGCACGAAGCTCTGCATCATGGTGCCGAGGACGTTCTTGCGCCGGACAAGGCCGCCATAAAACAGCGCCAGTCCGGGACCCGTCATCATCAGCACCAGGGCGGCGCTGACCAGCATCCAGGCGTTGTCGCCGGCGCTTTGCGCGGCCTTGGACGCCTTGTCCAGATCGTTCAGACGCTTCTCGAGATCGGCGGGCTGTGCCACCGCCAGCAGAGGCAGAAGAAAAAACGGAATCGAGCGCAGAGCCAGTTTCAAAGCGGCACTCCAAAAAGGTAATTCCCCTAGTATAGGCGGAGAGCCCCGAAGATGCCGGTCAAAGCTTTTGATGGCTTCGATACAAGTTTTCTATGGGATGGCGGCCACTTCCCCGCCTTCCAGATGGGCCACGGCCTTGGCCAGCGCGCTCTGCGGAAGCTGGACGCCCAGCAGATACTTGCCGCCACAGCGTTCCATGCGCCTCACCGTGGCCGAGCCGGAGAGTTGAATGCGTTCGGCGCAGAACTGAAGCGGGCTGCCCGCGCGGACCGCTTGCGTGGTTTCGATGCGCAAGCCATCCGCGGAAAGATCGATGCAGCGGCCCGCGCCAAAGCACGGCGTCCCATGCTCCTCCCAGGAAAATCGGATCGGACCCAGATACGGAATGCGGCGGTGACGCCGGTGATTTTTGGTTGGTGTCATAAGGCTTCTTAGCGTCCCTGATGTGAAATTACGAGATGAGACGGAGTGTGTCTATCGGTAAATAGGACTAAGGCCCATGGGCCGATGGTTGGAGTACCATTCTACTGATGGCCTACGAGGATCCTCTCGACGAAAATCGGCGGTATTGGCTCGAAGACGACGACGGCGGCGGCTTTTTTGACGGCGGCGGGGACGACGGCGGCGGCTTTTTCGATGATGGCGGCGGAGATGACGACGACGATCAAGATGATCCGCAGGACGACGATCAA
>JBBIVT010000014.1:17993-30345 GCA_037439565.1 Acidobacteriota bacterium
GACGACGATCAAGATGATCCGCAGGACGACGATCAAAATCAGGATGACGGGGATCAGGACGGGGGCGATCCGGGGGACGGCAATCAGGATGATGACGGCCAGGGCGGCGACGATCAAGGCAACGGCGGCCAGGACGACGAAGCCTATTATGATGAGGTCAACGACTCGTTCTCCGATCCTGACGATTTAGTCAATCTGGACGAAGATACGGCACTTTCGGCCCAGGATTTCCCCAACGCGAGCGCAGAAGACTTTCAGGACGACGACGGCAGTTGGAACGAGTCCGATTACAACGAGTCGGCCCAGAATCTGTTTGGCGATCACGAGTTCTTCGGCGATACCCAGGCAACGCAACTGGCCGCGCAGGGCTACCAGGAGTTCGCCGATCTTGGCTTTATGCGCGGGCTGGACTCGGTGGCTCCGGGCAGCGCCGATACCCTCAATCTGTATGAGCGCGACGGCCGCTTGCACGCGTTTGGATTCATCGAAGCGGCGGCCTTGCAGCTTTTGATGGCGCGCTACACGGGCGTCGATTTCTCCAACGTCGACGTCAGCGTGCCGCAAAAGGGCGACATCGCGCCGCCGCAGCCTCTGCCTCCCGCCTTCGCGTCGATTGAGCCGAAGGAAGCGGTGGATTTGCGAAAATTTGCAACGCCGGTGGGCGATCAGGGGCAGACGTCCCGCTGCTCGGCGTTTGCCTGGACGCACGCCACCGAACTGGTCACCAACATCAAGACCGGCAACGCTCCGCGCCTGTCGCCCAGCTTCACCATGCTCGAATTCCAGCGCATGCAGGGCGATGCGAAGGATTATCAGTATGCCTATTCGGGCGGCGACGGCACCACCGGCGGTCCGGATCCGGGGCGGCTGCTCACCGAGCAGGGCACCTGCCGCCAGGAATTGTGGCCGGACAACAGCGAAGTCCCGGTGACGTCCGAACGAGTGCTCGCTGCCGATGCCGTCAAGCACGCTTTGCCGGCGACCCCTCTGCCAATCTCGCTCGACGACGCGAAGAAGGTGCTGAGCGCGGGCTGCCCGGTGCATATCTCGATGAATACCGGCGAAGCGTTTTCCGACGTCGGCCGCGACGGCGTATTCAACGCCGCGGAAGCGCCCAGCGGCCGGCATGGCCGTCACGCCATGCTGATGGTGGGCTTTACCGGCAACTTCTACATCATCAAAAATTCCTGGGGAACGGAGTGGGGCGACAAGGGTTATTGCTATATTCCAAAGAAGGTTCTGGAAGCCTCCGATCCGGAGCTCATCGCCGTGCTGGTGAAGAAAGAAGAGGAACAGAAATGATCTCACGCAGAAGGTTTGTTGCCGCCGCTGCCGCCGCGCCGGCGGTGATCGCGGCGTCGAAGAGCGGAACGAAGAATCCGATCGCCGGCTCGGGCGAGTTTCAGTACGAGATGATCTCGGATTGGGGCGAACTGCCGGCCGGTCTGAAATACGGTAATACGCACGGCGTCTGCGAGGATTCACAGGGCCATATCTACGTCCACCACACGGTAAATAAGACCAGCGAAAAGCACGACACCATGGTGATCTTCGACGCCAAGGGGAAGTTCGTCAAAAGCTGGGGCGCGGAGTTCGAAGGCGGCGCGCACGGCCTGCACATCCACAAAGAGGGAAAGCAGGAGTTCCTCTATTTGTGCGATACCAAGCGCGCGATCGTAGTGAAGACCACACTTTCCGGCGAAGAAGTGTTTACGCTGCGCTATCCGAAGGAATCAAAGGAATACGGCGGCGGCGCGCCCATCAAATACAGCCCGACGAACCTGGCCATCGCGCCGAACGGGGACATCTACGTCGGCGACGGATACGGCTCTAGTTACATCAATCAGTACAATTCCAAGGGCGAATATATCCGCACGTTCGGCGGAAAGGGAAAAGATCCCGGCCAACTCGATTGCCCGCACGGCATCACGGTGGACCTGCGCGGCAAGGAGCCGATGTTGTTGGTCGCCGACCGCGGCAACGCGCGTCTGCAATATTTCACCCTGGACGGCAAGCACGCGAGCTTCGTCGGTGGGACGAATCTGCCCTGCCATTTCAGCGAGCGCAAAGGCGTGTTCGTGATCCCCGACCTGGGCGCCCGCGTGACGCTGCTGGGCAAGGACAACCAGGTGATTGAGCATCTGGGCGACGATTCGGCGAGCGACTGGAAAAAGACCCGCACCATGAGCCGGGACGCGTTCAAGCCCGGGAAATTCGTGGCCCCCCACGGGGCCTGTTTCGATCACGCAGGGAACATCTTCGTGGTGGAGTGGGTGGAAGTCGGCCGGGTGACCAAGCTCAGGAAGATTGCGTAGTCCACCTTAGCCTGCCGGCGCGGGAAATTCTTCTTCAAGCCTCGCCGCCGCGCGGCCGATGAGGGTGGTATGAGCAGTTCCACCATTACGCCCATCTCCATGAACCTGACGGGGCAGTACGCCACCAGCTTCCAGCAGATTCTGAACAAGGCCGTGCAGACGGCGGTCGTGCCTCTGACCGAACTCCAGCAATCGGACACGCAGGTGCTGGCGCAAAAGGCGGCGCTTGGGTCGTTGCAGAGCGCGGTGTCGGCGGTGACCAGCAGCCTGACGGCGCTGGCCAACGACGGATCGAGCGGCGCCATCGGCGCGACCAGTTCCAACCCGTCGGCGGTGACGGTGACGGCCAGCGGCGCTACCGCTCCGGCGATGTACACAATCAACTCCGTGACTTCGGTGGCGTCGGCGGCATCAGAGACCTCGCTCATCAGCTATGCGGATTCGGCGTCGACGCCGGTTTCCTCCACCGGAAAGATGCAACTGGTGGTTGGGCCGCAGACCTACAATTTCACCTTGGCGAACAACAATTTGAGCACGCTGGTGAGCCAGATCAACGGACTGAACGCGGGAGTCAGCGCATCTATTTTGACGACGTCCAACGGGAACTATCTGTCGCTTTCGGCGAATTCCACCGGAGCCACCACGCTCCAGTTGAACGACGATCCGACGGGGGCGAACAAGAACATGATCACCGGCACAAATCAAGGCTCCAACGCGGTGTTCCAGTTGAACGGCATCAACATCAGCCAGTCCAGCAACACCATCAACAACGTGATTCCGGGATTGACGTTCAACATCGTGGGAGCCGCCAGCTCGCCCGTGACGATGACGCTGGCCAGCAATCCGTCGCAGCTCTCCAACGACTTGCAGACCTTCGTGACGAATTACAACGCGCTGGTGACGGCCGTGGGCGCGCAGACGGGCCAGAGCGGAGGCGCGCTGGTGGGAAATTCGATCATCAATCAACTGCAGCAGGCCATGCAGCAAGTCACGTCGCATTTTTCCAGCACGACTGGGAGCGTGCAAAGCCTTGCCGACCTTGGGATTACCTTCAACGGCATCGACGGATCGGCCACGTTTAACCCATCGGCGATCTCCAGCATGGGAGCCGGCAAACTGGGTGACGCGTTGAAATACATCGGGTCCACAAGCACCGGCCTGGGGGCGTTCTCGCAGACTTTCTCCCAATTCAGCGACCCGATCACGGGTATGATCCAAACCGCGATCCAGGGCAACACGACGCAGGATCAGCACCTGCAGAGCCAGATCTCGACCACCATCACCAAGATCAACGCGTTTCAACAGACCATGGCTTCACAGATCGAAAAAGCCGACGCGCTGGAGTCGCAATATGAGTCGCAGCAGGCCGAATTGACGGCCAGCATTCAGGGGCTGTCGCTCGTACTTTACGGAAAGAACCAGATTGTCGCATGAGGATGGAGGAATCCACCCGGCGGATCCGCGCCGCGGCCGAGGCCCAGGATGTGGACGCATTGGATCTTGCCCGGCGGGAGCGCGAGGCGGCGATCGCGGCGCTGGCGGCGCTTTCGCCGTCCGAGGATTTGCTCGCGGCACTCCGCGAATCCGCAGCCGCCGGGGAAGAAGCCATGCTCGCCCTACGGCGGATCAAACAACGGATCCGCAAGGAAAGCCAACGGCTCGCGGCGATCGAAGCAGCGTTCTTACGCTCCCTGCCGCCGGAAGGCCGGCATATCGATTACCAGGGCTGACACCGGCGAGTCCGCTTACGATCACCCGTCCTCCGCGAGTTCGCGGGCGATCAGGTCCGGGCGCTCCATCGGGATGAAGTGGGAGCACTCCTGGATATACATGTCGCGGGCCGTGGGGATACGGGCGGCGAGCAGCGGATCGGTGTACGACGCCGAAAGATCGAAGGAACCGTCTTCGGCCAGCCGGCGCGATCGCATCACGATCGCCGCTGGACGGATTCGCGGCAGCTCCGCCGAGATGTCGGTCTCCGGCGCGTTCGTGTAGGGATAAATCGATGCCTCGATTTCCGGCGGACACGCGAGCGCGAATTCCCCGCCGTCCGGCAGCAGCCCGAATTCGCAATAATCCCGCAGCACATCCTGATTCCAGGCGGAAAACGGCAGACGCTGCGAAAATCGCTCCACCATTTCCGCGGCGGATTTCCATCGCGCCCGCCGACGCCGGATAAAGGAGACGTCAATGGGCGCCCCGTGATACCGGTCAGGCGATTGAATCACAGGGTCGATCAGCAGCAGCCGGGAAAATGCTCCGGGTTCGAGCGCCGCCGCCAGCGCCGTGGCGTAGCCGCCGATCGAATGCCCCACGCCGACCGCCCCCCGCAAACCGAGTTCCCGGGCCACCATTGCGGTATCTTCGCCGAAGCGCCGCCACTGGTAGGAGTCAAAATTCTTCGCGCTGCGTCCATGGCCGCGGAGATCCATGGCGAAACAATGCCTGCCGGGGAGTTGTTCGACGATCCGGTCCCAAACGCGGGCGTGAAAACCGGTGGCATGGGTAAACAGAACAGGGACACCGGAACCAGGCCTTTCCCAAACGGCCAATTGCTGGATCTGAAGCAAATGCACGTACAATGTAAGGTACAGCCTCCCCATGTGGATTGTCCAGCTCGCCCTCCGGCGTCCCTATACGTTCGTGGTCATGGCGCTTTGCATCGTCGTTCTCGGCGTTCTGGCGATGGTTCGTATGCCGGCGGACATCTTTCCGGACATCAACATTCCCGTGGTCAGCGTGATCTGGAGCTACGGCGGGTTGTCGCCGGAAGAGATGGCGGAAATCATCACGACCCGCTCCGAGCGCGGGTTCACCAGCGCGGTGAACGACATCGAGCACATGGAATCCACCTCGCTCATCGGCATGTCGGTGATCAGGATTTACTTCCATCCGAATGCCCGGATCGACGCGGCCGTTTCGCAACTGGCGGCGCAGTCCCAGTCGACGCTGAAGTCACTGCCGCCCGGCTCGACGCCTCCGAACGTGATCCGCTACAACGCGGCCACGGTACCGATCCTCGACCTGGGCCTATCCAGCGACACGCTCACCGAGCAGGAGGAATACGACCTCGGTTATAACTTCATCCGCACGCAACTGGCGAACATCGAAGGCGCCAGCATTCCGCTCCCCTACGGCGGGCGGCCGCGCCAGGTGATGATCGACATCAACCCGCAAGCGCTGTACTCGCATGGGCTGGGAGCCAACGATGTGAGCGCCGCGCTCAATAGCCAGAATCTGATTCTGCCCACCGGATTCGCCCGAATCGGCACGCGCGAATACAGCGTCCAGTTGAACAATAGCCCGGCCGTAGTGGAGGCGTTCAACCGGCTGCCGGTGAAGACCGTGAACGGCGCGACGATCTATCTTCGCGACCTCGCCCAGGTGCGCGACGGCTACGCCGTCCAAACCAACATGGTGCGGCACAACGGGACGCGCGGCGCGCTGCTCACCGTGCTGAAGAATGGCGCATCCTCCACGCTGGATGTGGTGAGGCAAATCAAAGCCATCCTGCCGCGCGTTCAGTCGACCATGCCTCCGGCGCTGCGTATCACTCAACTGTTCGACCAGTCAGTGTTCGTCTCGGCGGCAATCTCGGGCGTGGTGAGGGAAGCGTTCGCCGCTGCGCTGCTGACCGGATTGATGATTTTGCTGTTTCTCGGAAGCTGGCGCAGCACCCTGATTGTTTGCATTTCGATTCCCCTTTCGATTCTCACCTCGCTCGCGGTTATGTCGCTGCTGGGTGAAACCATCAACATCATGACGCTGGGCGGCCTGGCGTTGGCGGTCGGTATTCTGGTGGACGACGCGACGGTGGAAATCGAGAATATCCACCGTAATTTAGGCATGCAAAAGGGCGTGGTCCGGTCCATTCTGGACGGCGCGCAGCAGATTGCCGTCCCGGCCTTTGTGTCCACGTTGTGCATCTGCATCGTGTTCGTGCCGGTCATTTTCTTGCGGGGGGTAGCTCAATACCTGTTCACGCCGCTGGCGCTGGCCGTGGTGCTGGCGATGCTGGCGTCCTATCTGCTTTCGCGCACGCTGATTCCCACCATGGTCCGCTACCTGATCCCCGCCGAGCTGCGCTTTTACGAGCACGGCGAGGATCACGAGGAGGACATTCCGGACGCGGGCCTCATCTGGAATATCCATCACCGCTTCAATAATCTGTTCGAACGTATGCGGGACGGCTACTCCAGCCTGCTGCACTCAACGCTGGCGCACCGGAAACTAGTCCTGGGTCTGTTTTTCGGGCTGGCGCTGGGCTGCGTCGGCCTCTATCCGTTTATCGGGCAGGATTTCTTTCCGCAGGTCGACGCCGGACAGATCCGCCTCCATGTCCGTTGTCCCGGAGGAACGCGCATTGAGGAAACCGAACTGCAATTCTCGCGCGTCGAGGATGCGATCCGCCGCGTCATCCCCCCCAAAGAAATCGCCGACGTGCTGGACAACATCGGCCTGCCCTATAACGGCTTCAACATGGCGTTCACCGATAGCGTGACGCTGGGCTCTTTCGACGGCGAGATCCTGGTGTCGCTCAAACCGGGTGGCCACGGGCCGACCTGGGACTACGTGCGCCAGTTGCGCGGCGCGCTCTCCCGCGAGTTTCCCGACCTGACGTTTTTCTTCCAGCCCGCCGATATCGTCAGCCAGATCCTCAACTTCGGCTTGCCCGCGCCGATCGATGTCCAGGTGGTCGGGCCGATCAAGAACGCGCCCAAAAACTACGAGATCGCGCGCGAGGTGGCGCGCCGCCTGACCCGGCTTCCCGGCGCCGCCGACGTTCACGTGCATCAGGTGAACGACGTGCCGCTGATGCGCATCAACGTCGACCGCACCCGCGCCAGCGTGATGGGCTTGCAGCAGAAGGATGTGGCCAACGATATGCTGATGGCGCTCAGCTCCAGTGGCCAGGTGTCGCCAAACTGGTGGGTGAATCCGGCCAATAGCGTCGATTATCTGGTGGCGGTACAGACGCCCGAGTACAAGGTGGATTCGGCCGAGGCGCTGCTGAATACCCCGGTGCACACGGGCGGGGCCGGGGCGCAGATGCTGGGCAATCTGGCCCAGGTGGAGCGCGGCTACACGGCATCTGTCGTGAATCACTATAACGTGCAGCCTGTATACGACGTGTACGCCAACGTGCAGGATCGGGATCTGGGCAGCTTCGCCAAGGACGCGGCCAAAGTGGTGGACGGAATGAAGTCGAAGCTCCCCGCGGGAAGCTTTTTCGAGACGCGAGGCCAGGTGGCCACCATGCAGGCGTCCTTCGAGGGGATGGCGTACGGCCTGATTTTCGCCATTTTGCTGGTCTACTTCCTGATGGTGGTGAATTTTCAGTCCTGGACCGATCCGTTCATCATTTTGATGGCCCTGCCGGGCGCTCTGGCCGGAATTTTGCTCATGCTGTTCTTCACCCGCACCACCATCAGCGTGCCGGCGCTGATGGGCGCTATCATGAGCATTGGCGTGGGCACGGCGAACAGCATCCTGCTGGTTACCTTCGCCAACGACCTGCGCCGCGACGGACTGGACGCCATGACCGCCGCGTACGAAGCCGGACGCACACGTCTGCGCCCGGTGGTGATGACGGCCGTGGCGATGCTGGCGGGCATGGTCCCCATGGCCCTGGGCCTGGGCGAGGGTGGCGAGCAGAATGCGCCCCTGGGACGCGCGGTGATCGGCGGACTGATGATGGCAACGGTAGCGACTCTGTTCGTCGTTCCCGTGGTCTACAGCTATATGCGGAAAACGCCTCCGAAAACGTTCGAGCATATTTTGCCGGAGGAGTAATCGACGGAGTAGATGGAGACGGAACAACAAATTGACCGGGAGTTGACGCGCGGACTGCTTCATAAGAAGTCGCACACGAAATTCATCGCGCTGGTGGCGGCTCTGGCGATCGCTTTAATCGCGGCGATTGCCTTTGGCTTGGTGCGTTATCAGGCGCACGAGAAAGCGCTGGCGGCTTCCTCCGAAGATGAATCCGCACGCGCACCGGTGGTGAATGTCGGCCGCGTCCGGCAATCCGGCACGAAGTCCACCGTGGAGATCCCCGGTGATCTCTACGCGCGCCTGGATACGCCGATGTACGCCCGCATCGACGGATATCTGAAAAGCCGCCCGGTGGAAATCGGCGATCGCGTCAAAAAGGGCGACCTGCTCGTCGAAATCGATACGCCGGACCTGGACCAGCAAATCGCCCAGGCCGAGGCCACCCTGGCGCAATCGAAGGCGACCCTGCTCCAACTCAACGCCGCATTGACGGTGGCGAAAGCCAATGCGAAGTTGGCGGCGACCACGGCCGAGCGCTATCGGATCCTGCTGCAGCAGGAGAGCGTCGCCAAGCAGGATTACGACAATCAGGCGGCGGCGGCTGAGGTGGCCGTGGCCAATATCAAGCAGGCCGAGGAAAATATTCACGCCGCCGAGGCGACCATCGCAGCGAACGCGGCGAACTTGCGCAGGCTGCATGAGCTGAAGGTCTACGCAAAGCTGGTGGCTCCGTTCGATGGAGTGGTCACCTATCGCAGCCCGCAGTCGGATCCGGGGACACTGATCAGCGCGGGCAACACCACGCAATCCCGGGAATTGATTAAGGTGTCGCAGATCGATACCATCCGGGTTTTCGTCAACGTGCCGCAGTCGTACTCCACTCTGATTCACGTCGGGGAGACGGCTGATTTGATCGTGGACGAGTATCCGGGGCGCACCTTCCCGGCCAGGGTAAGCAGCACCACGAATGCCGTGGACCTGGCCTCGCGCGCACTGTTGGCCGTGCTGTTGGTGGATAACTCCAAGGGCGAGCTTTTGCCGGGCATGTACGCGAAGGCGCGATTCGCTCTGCCGCATACCATCAGCGTGCTGATGCTGCCCGCCGACGCCCTGGTGCTGAAGACCGATGGCCCGCACGCCGCCGTCGTGGGCGCGGATCACAAGGTCCACTTCCACAAGCTGGTGATCGGGCGCGATTTCGGCGCGGAGTTGGAGATCAATTCCGGTCTCAACGAAGGCGACGCGGTGGTGCTGAATCCAACCGACGCGATCCGCGAGGGCGTGACGGTGGAGACCAAAGAGCGCACGGCCGGCCGCTCATAACGAAGTAGACGCTTGAAAACGCGGCTGCCGCAAAAGAAGATCAATTCACCCACAGCACCGGCTGCCGGATAAAGAAATTCCGTATCACCTCGTCCACGCTCGAATCGGAAGGAAGCGTCTTCCACAAATCGATGTAGGCAGGCTCATGGAAGGCAATTCCCGCGAACAGCAGACTGGCCTGGCACATCGGCCACTGATCGTCGTACATCACGTCCGGCTTGAGCGGCCACTTCTTTTTATCACGGATATACGGAACCATATATGCCACCGCTTTTCGCATGCCGCGCCCATCGGGCAGCTCGAACTGCCAGAGGTCGAGAATCTGTGCGAGAGTGGAAAACGCCTCCAGGTTGAACAGCGAATAGCCATACGGCTTGGTGCGCCGCAGCTCCTGCGGGAAACTGCCGTCGGGGGCCAACTGATTCGGCAGCAGCACTGTCTGAAAGCGAGCGCGGACAAATGCCAGCGCATCCGCATCGCCCGTCAGGTGCGCGAACGCGGCCACCTGCATCGCCCAGCATGTCGCGTGATTGTTCGCCGCGTCGCGCTCGGCGATGCCGTAGGGATGCGTCCGCATCCAGGTTGTATACTCCGCGAACCACTTCCGAATATTTTCCAGGTCGGGCTCCGGCAGCGCCGGCGACAGAACCTCAATCGCCCGCGCGACCTCCACCAGGTGAATCGTATCGATAATGCCTGTGCCGCGTCCGGTGAAGCGCCCATGGATCGCCTGCGCGTATTGGAGATTGGGGTTCATCCGCGTCGCGCCGTCGATAAACCAGGCGCGCAGGTGCGCTGCGGCGTGCTCCGCATAGCGTTTCTCGCGCGTGATCTTCCAGGCGGCGGCAAGCGCGGGAACCTGCACGCTCAACCGCATCAGCGCTTGGCGATGCGCGACAAAATTGTCGGGATTCGTCATGCCGTCGCGCTGGATGTACGGACCGCCCGGATTTTTGGGATCCGGCCACCAGTAATCGCCTTCGGAATAGAAATCGTGCTGGCCGCCGGCGCTGCGCGGCGAATGCGACGCCGTGATGGTGACGGGCTGTTCGCTGAGATACGCGTCCGCCGCTTTCAGGACGCGCGCGCGATCGAACGCGGCCACATCAAAAGACTGGGCGCACAGCGCGGTCCACGCCGCCAGATAAAGCAGCGTCCTCATTTGCGGAGGCTCGACTCCCTCGCCACCAGTTTCGAAGGGATGAAGATGTGCCGGGCCGCGGGGGGCGTCTTCGCTTCCATGCAGGCGCAGAGCAACTCCGCCGCCGCCTCGCCAATTGCGCCGCTGCTTTGGTCGATGGTCGACAACGGCACGCGCAACAGATCCGAATAATGCACGTTGCCCGCCCCGATCACCGCGATGTCCCGCGGTACGCGCAGCCCCGCTTCGAGGATGGCCTTCACCGCTCCCGCGGCCACCGGATCGTTGTAGCAGAACACGCCGTCGGGCCGCGGTGAGACCTTCAGGAGCTCACGCATCGCCTCATAGCCCGTGTTATCGCCGTACTGGCCGCTGACGATATAGTCCGCCCGGGCCGCCATGCCGGCTCGCGCCAACGCACGCCGGTAGCCTTTTAAGCGCGCCGATCCGGTGCCGTTTTGCGGTCCGCGAAGATGCGCGATCCTCGCGCAGCCCTGCTCGATCAGGTGATCCGTCGCCATCGCCGCCAGATCCTCGTCCTTGGCGCCGACGAAGTTCGCGTCGACGCCGGCGATCATACGGTCGATCAAAACGTAAGGAATGGCCCGTCTGCGCAGCGTTTCAAAAATCTCGCCCTGGCTGCTGCGCTGCGCCGAGGCGATGATGAGGCCGTCCACCTTGCGCGTGAGCAGAATCTCCAGATGACGCCGTTCCGTTTCGCCATCTTCCTCAGTGTTGAGGATCATCGCCTGATAGCCCAGAGGCGTCAGCTTGCGCGCCACGCCATTAGCCACTTCAGCGAAGAACGAGTGCATCAGGTCGGGCAAGATCAGGCCCACCAGATAAGTGCGGCGGGTCACCATGCTGCGCGCGATCCAATCGGGCTGATAGTTCAACTCGCGCATGCGCTTCAGCACCCGCTCCCGCGTCCGCGCGCTGATGTCGCTATGGTTGCGCAGCGCCTTGGACACGGTCATCAGGGAAACCCCCAGATCCTCGGCAATGTCCTTCATTCGTACCGGCATAATTGCGGATACTGCATCGTTCCCGGAAGTATAATCGAGGCACTGTGCGAAAATTTGTCTGGCTCTCGATTTTGGCCGCATCCTCCGCCTCCGCGGCCGACGTTCTATGGTATCGCCAGGCAGCGGCCAATTGGAATGAGGCGCTCCCCATCGGCAACGGACGCCTGGGCGGCATGGTGTTCGGAGGCGTGTGGAGCGACCAGATCCAGTTGAACGAGGACACCGTCTGGGCCGGCGAAAAGCGCGACCGGAATAATCCCGAAGCAGGGAAGAATCTGCCCGAAGTGCGCCGCCTGCTGTTCGCAGGGATGCCTCACGAAGCCGAGGCGCTCGCCGAACGGACCATCATTTCCACCCCGAAGCGTCTGCCCCCCTATCAGCCTCTCGGCCTGCTCCAACTGAGCTTTGCCGACGATCCCCATGCCGAGGTGACCGATTACCGCCGCGAACTGGATCTGGATACGGCCATCGCCCGTGTCTCCTATCGCCAGGGGGCCAGATATACACGCGAAGTATTTTCCTCCGCCCCGGATCAGGTGATCGTTGTGCGCCTCACCTGCGACCAGCCGAAGCGCATCTCCTTCGCCGCCGGACTCTCCCGCATCGCCGACGCGGCTTCGCGCATCGAAGGGAACAATCGCCTGGTCCTGGAAGGCGAAGCCATCGCGCGCGATCCTCGCCACGCGGAGGAGCGTCCGGCCGGCGTAAAATTTCAAGCCGTCCTGCTCGTCGTCCCCGAAGGCGGCATCATGAAGCGCGCAGGAGGCGATCTT
>JBBIVT010000014.1:30445-35278 GCA_037439565.1 Acidobacteriota bacterium
CGCGTCGCCAAGGCGATCTACGGCGCGCGCGGATTCGTGCTGCATCACAACACCGATATCTGGGGCGACGCGGTGCCGATCGACGGCGTCGGCTCCGGCCTGTGGGCGATGGGCGGCGCGTGGCTCAGCCTGCATTTGTGGGATCACTACGACTTCACCCGCGACCGCGCGTTTCTGGCGGCCCGGGCCTACCCCTTGATGAAGGAAGCAGCGGAGTTCCTGCTGGACTATCTGGTCGACGACGGCAAAGGGCACTTGATCACGGGGCCATCGATTTCGCCGGAGAATACATATAAGCTGCCGGACGGAACAGGCGCAAGACTCTGCATGGGACCCACCATGGATACCGAAATCACGCGCGAGTTGTTCCAGCGGGTGACCGCCGCGAGCGAGATTTTGAACATCGACGCGGACTTCCGCGCCCGCGTGAAGGCCGCCATCGAGCGCCTGGAACCCTTCAAAATCGGCAAGTACGGCCAGTTGCAGGAGTGGTTGGAGGATTACGAAGAACGGGAACCCGGCCATCGCCACGTTTCGCAATTGTTTGCCTTGCATCCCGGCGATCAGATCACGCCGCGAGGCACGCCGGAACTGGCGAAGGCGGCTCGCGTGACGCTGGAACGCCGTCTGGCCAATGGCGGAGGCCACACCGGATGGAGCCGCGCCTGGATTATCAACTTCTGGGCTCGTTTGGAAGACGGCGACAAGGCCGGCGAGAACGTCGCGGCGCTGCTGGCGAAATCCACCATGCCGAACATGCTCGATACGCATCCGCCCTTCCAGATCGACGGGAATTTCGGAGGCACGGCCGGTATTGCGGAGATGCTTCTGCAGAGCCACGCAGGCGAAATCAGCATCCTGCCGGCGCTGCCGCGGTCGTGGCCCGAAGGCTCCGTCAAAGGCCTGCGTGCGCGCGGCGCGGTGGAGGTGGATATCGATTGGAAAGACGGCAAAGCCTCGCGCGTGGCGTTGCGCTCCCCCATCGCGGGCGAGCACAAGGTGCGCTTCGGCGATGGCCGCGTGGAGACCGTCACGCTTTCTCCCCGGAAAGAGACGATCCTCGCCGCGCGATAATGGCGGTATGTCCTCGCCGAAAGGCCTCCAGACCCTCAGCATTCACGCCGGCCGCACGGTCGACCCATCCACCGGCGCGGTCACGCCCCCGCTACACACATCCACCACGTTTGAGCGCGATCCCGACGGCGAATTCTCCCGCGGATATGCCTATATCCGCGATGCGACCCCCAATCGCGACTCGCTCGAAGCCTGCATCACGGCACTCGAGGGCGGCGACGAGACCATTTCCTTCGGCTCCGGCATGGCCGCGTCGATGGCGGTGTTCCAGGCGCTCTCGCCCGGCGATCACGTGTTGCTGCATCGCGATGTCTACTACGGCGTCCGCGAACTGATGCAGGGCTTTTTCGCAAAATGGGGCCTGACGCACACGCTCGCCGACATGCGCGACCCCAGCGCAATCGCGAAGGCTCTGCGTCCGGAGACGAAACTCTTTTGGGTGGAAACGCCGACCAATCCTTTGATCGAGGTGGTGGACATTAGCGCAGTCGCGCAGGCCGCGAAGGCCGCCAAGGCGCTGCTGGTGTGCGAAAACACCTTCGCCACGCCGGTGCTGCAGCGTCCTTTCGAGTTGGGCGCGGACCTGGTGGTCCATTCGTTGACGAAATATCTTTCGGGCCACAGCGACGCCATGGGCGGATCGGTCACGTTAAAAGGGAACCCGGAACTGGCCGCCCAGATTCGCGAGTTTCAGCACACCGCCGGCGCGATTCTGTCGCCGTTCGACTGCTGGCTGATTCTGCGGGGCGCGCAGACTCTGGTTCCACGCTTGCGTCTGCATTGCGAAAACGCGCGTCATGTCGCCGAATTTTTGTCGAGTCACAAAAAGGTCGAAAGAGTCCGCTATCCCGGCCTCCCGAACGATCCTGGGCACGGCGTCGCGAAGAAACAAATGAAAGACTTCGGCGGCATGCTCTCCTTTGAAGTCGCCGGAGGCCGCGCGGAGGCTTTCGCCGTTGCCGCGAAACTGAAGATCGTCCTGCGCGCCACCAGCCTCGGCGGAACACACTCGCTGATTGAGCATCGCGCCTCGATCGAAGGCCCCACCACGCGGGCCCCAGAGTCTTTGCTGCGCATGTCCGTTGGGCTCGAAGATGCTGCGGACCTGATTGCCGATCTGGATCAGGCGCTCTCCTCTTTATAAGCGGAAACGCATCGCGGCGCCGCTGGCTCTTATCCGCAGGAGTACTTTCTCATGAACGAAGCCAAGAAATGTAAACATCCGGTCTGCCATTGCCACGCGCGCCCGGATAGCGACTATTGCAGCACGTATTGCGAGGGAGAAGCCAAAACGGCGGACGTCATTTGCAGTTGTGGCCATCCCCACTGCGCAACGCAGGCAGCCGCGACGCGTTAATTGGAGAAGCGCCTGCGCCACTTCGGATCAACAGCGATCCGGGTGGGCAGGCGCCTTCGCCGTCAGGGACGCGGCAGTTGGGTTAGTTCGTTCCGGTCGCTTTTTGATCCTTCACCTGCAGCTCGTTCACCACCTGCTGCACGTTCGGCACCGCGCTGGCGATGGACTGCGCCTGATCGCGAAGGGCGAGCGACGTGACGTTTCCCGTCAGCGTCACGACGCCGGCCTTGGTCGAATAGCTTACATCCTTGTGGAGATGATTCTGGATGAGGGCGGCGTCCAGCAATTTGTTGATTGCATCATCCACATCCGAGTTTACGGCTTTCGCGGCAGTCTCCCCGCCCGCGGGCAGCACGACAATTTCGTCCGCGACCACTTGTCCCACGGCAGCGTCTTTCGCCAGTTGCTCCGCCTGGGTCTTGTCCGAATCCATCGAAACATGACCAGTTAACGTCACTACGCCCTTGTCCCGGTCCTGCGAAACCGAAACGTCCTTATAACCCGATTGGTCCAGGGATTTTCGTATCGTACTGGAAACATCGGGTGATTTCGACATGGACGAGCATCCGGCGAGCACGCCCGCCATCGCGACCGTCAGTAAACCAGCACTTGCTTTGAGTTTCATTTGTGTAGCCTCTAGGGTTCGTGAAGCACTCCGAGGTCCAATACCTGTGTCACGTTAAAATCGGGTGGTGGATCAAAAACCGTCGCTCTCCTCGCTCACCGGCCTCTATCTGAAGGTTGGTAACACCACCTTCGGCGGCGGCGACCCGACCATGGCCCTGCTACAGCGCGAGTTGATCGGACGCGGCTGGATCACGCGCATGGATTTTGCGCTCGCCTATTCGCTGGCGCGCATCACGCCCGGAACCAACGTGCTCGCTTTCTGCGCGGCCACGGGAGCGCGCGTGCTGGGCATGGCCGGAGCCATCGCCGCCGTGCTGGCGGTCACCCTGCCCTCCGCCGTGCTGGCGGTCACCTTGACGAAGGGGTTTGAAGCCTGGCGCGCGCACCCCTGGGCGATGGCGGCCATCGGCGGGACGCTTGCCGCCGTCACCGGCATGATGCTGGCTAGTGTCTGGGTGCTGGTAAAGCCATATCTCGGATGGCGCGTGCTGCTGTATGGCGGAGGCGCGTTCGCCGCCACGTGGCGATTTCATCTGACGCCCGTGCCGGTGATCCTGGTGGCGGGACTGCTCGGCTACCTCTGGGTGGACGAACAATGAACCTGTTCGTGCTCTACGCGCTTCTTCTTAAGGCGACGCTCACTTCGTTCAGCGGCCTCGCGTCGTTGCCCATGGTGCGCAGCGATCTGGTGGTGGAACGAAAACTCCTTACAGACCGCCAGTTGAACACGGCCGTCGTCGCCGGCAGAACCGGCCCGGGTCCGAACGGCTTGTATCTGGTCAGTGTCGGCTATTACGCCGGCGGATACGCGGGCGCGAGCGTGGGCTTGCTCGCCCTGATGACCCCAGCGTTCCTGATCCTGCCGATCATCCGCTGGCTCGGCGCGCGCGCCAATGCGCCCCGCGTGCGAAGTTCCATCCGCGCCGTGGTGCTCGCCAGCGCGGGGCTGCTGTTGTCGGCATCCGTTCCGCTCACGCGCGACGCGGTTACAGGACCCGTGACGTTCGCGATCATGGCCGCAAGCCTCGCGGTGCTCGCGTTCACCAAAATCGACTCGCTGTGGGTCGTTCTGGGCGGCGCCGCGGTGGGGTTGCTTACGAAGATCGCGGGTTTACGGATGTAGCGGAGTCGGCCGGGCTTTTACGATTCGCTTTGCATCCGGCGGAGCAACGAAAGTGAACAACGACGCATCGAGTGGCCCGGAAATCTGGCGATAAACCCAATCGGTCGTGTAATAGGCTGGATGCCAGAAGTTCCCAGCGGAGACCTCTTCGTAGCGCTCGCTTCGCATGACCAGATCGCGCGCCTCATCGATCCACAGCACTTCACTCCACGGCGTGGGATCGCCCTTCGCCGAATGGATCTTCACAACACTACAAAGCACGCTCCCCGAAGAAGCCGCCACTTCGCTGTGTTTCACAATCTCCGCATCCCGGACCTGGGCCAGTGACCGGAACTTTGTGAAGTAGTCGAACGCCAGCTTATCGAACAACGGAACGCCGGAAATATCCCTCGGCGCCTGCCGGGGCTGCCAATATCGCCGGCTGGGTTGATCGTATACCCAAGTAGTTTCTCCGTCGCTGTACCAATGGATGCCAGACGCCCCGGCATTGAAAAATTCAATGTCGTAACGGAAGCGTCCGCCGGGAGCGCTCGCAATGGTCATTTTCTTCATCCACGATCGTTCCGGCGCGCGGTTTTCGACAACGCTCACCTGAATAACGAACGAATCGATCGACTGGTATTTCGCGCTGGTCTTCTGGAGCAGCTCCTGC
>JBBIVT010000014.1:35378-38601 GCA_037439565.1 Acidobacteriota bacterium
AGAACCTTTTTCAGATCTTCCCAGGCCTGGCGCTTGGCGTCCTGATTATAGGGCCGCAACAGATACGAAGGATGATAGGTGATCATCACGGGAATGTCGCGCCACTTCCGCCAGTTGCCGCGCTGCTTGGAGACGCCTTCCTTGGTGGCCAGAAGCGCCCTGGCCGCCGTCGCGCCTAGTGCGCAAATCGCCTTGGGCCGGATCGCCATCAACTGGCGGAACAGAAACTCGCCGCAAATTTCCATCTCATCGGGCTGCGGCGTGCGATTCTCCGGCGGACGGCACTTCACCACGTTGCAGATGTAGACATTCTCCCGCTTGATGGGGATGCCTTCCTTCTGCGCCGTATTGTCGATCATCTGCGTCAGAAGCTGCCCGGCGCGACCGATGAAAGGAATCCCCTGCGCATCCTCATCCGCGCCCGGACCTTCGCCGACGAACACCAGTTTCGCCTGCTCGTCGCCGGCGCCGAAGACGATCTTGTTGCGCTGCTCGCAGAGGCGGCAGCGGCGGCAGTTGTCGCCGATATCGGCTCGGATCTGGGCGAGCGTGTCGCCGGCGGGCGCAAGTGGAATCAGTTGGGGAGTTTCCATGGCGGAGTTTTGCGGCGCGGCCGCGGGCGCGCCGGGTTGTACGGGCGGCTGGCGGCGATAAATTTCCCTTACGCCCAGATCGCGATAAAAGCTCAGATAGCCGCGCAGTTGTTCCGGTGTCATGTTCCGCGCATCATTTTGCATGCAGGCCAAGCCGCAGCATCATCACTTCATCCAGGATCCTGGAAGCGATCTCCGCCTTCGGCGCGCGGCGGACGGTCACCGGATCCGCGCCCCGCGTCACCAGCACCACCTCGTTTTCATCGGCATCGAAGCCGATACCTTCCTGGGAAACCAGATTGGCCACGATCATGTCGCAATTCTTGGATTGCAACTTTCGCCGCGCCTCGGCCACCAGATCCTCGGTTTCGGCGGCGAAGCCGATCAGCAGGCGGTCGCCCTTCTTGCGGCCCAGTTCGGCCAGAATGTCGACGGTCGGGTCGAGGTCAATGGACATGCGCGCGGCGGTCTTCTTCACTTTGTGATGCGGCGCGGCCGCGCGGTAGTAATCGGCCACGGCGGCGGCCTTCACGATCATCGTCGATTCTTCCAGATGCTGCATCACGGCGTCGAACATCTGCCGGGCTGTTTGCACGTGAATCACCTCGGCTCCCCGGGGTTCGGCCAGGGAAACAGGCCCGGAAACCAGGATCACGCGCGCGCCCCTCGCGGCCGCCTGCTGCGCGATGGCGTAGCCCATCTTGCCGCTCGACCGGTTGCTCAAATAGCGCACCGCGTCCAGGGGTTCCTGCGTTGGGCCGGCGGTCACCAGCAGGGTTTCTCCCTCCAGATCGCGCTTTGGCGTGCAAAGATTCGCCACCGCGTCGGCAATGGCGGCAGGCTCGGCCAAGCGCCCCGGCCCAACCATGCCGCAGGCCAGCGCTCCATCGTCCGGAGGGACGATCAGGTGGCCACGTTCGCGCAGAACTTGTACATTAGCCTGCGTCGCCGGGTGATTCCACATATTCGTATTCATCGCAGGCGCGAGGACGACGCGTCCGGTGAAGGCGAGGTACGTGGTGGACAAAAAATCGTCGGCCAAGCCGTGGGCAAATTTGGCGAGCAGATCCGCCGTGGCGGGCGCGACCACCAGAATTTCGTTTTCCTGCGCGACGCGGATATGCTCAATCGCGCTCGAAAGCGTATCCTCCGCGCTGTCCGCGCTGAAGAGATTCGTGATGACCTTCCGCCCGGTGAGCGCGGCGAAGGTCAGAGGGCGGATGAATTCCCCGGCCGCCCGGGTCAGGATCACGTTGACTGTGAAGCCCCGCTCCATCAAGGAGCGCGCAAGCTCCGCCGCCTTGTAAGCAGCGATGCCTCCGCCGACGCCGAGCGCTACGTTCATACGCGGCTCCGGCTGGCTATTCCTGCAGCGCGGCCTGCTCCGCGGCGGCCTGCGCGGCCAGCAGCGTGAGGTCTTCGTACTGCACCAATCCGCGCCGCACTTCTTCCATCGCCACTACCGTCGGCTTCCGGGAGGTGGTGGGCAGATAACTGCGCGCCCCGGCCTGCAACTGGCGGGCCCTCTTGGCGGCGACGATGATAAAACGGTAGGCGCTGGCTTCCGGATCGTCCGGAATCGTGCTCTGCGCGGTATTGCGAATCGAGTTCTCAGGCATTTTGAAACGTCTCCAAGATCGGGCGGATTTCAGTTTCCATCCGGTCGCGCCGGCTGCGAGTGGCTTTCACGATCGACCTCAGCGTTTCCACCGACGCCTCCACCTCGCGGTTCACCAGCACATAATCGTACAAATGATAATCCCGGATCTCCTCCGCGGCTTCGTGCAAGCGCCGCTGGATCACCGGTTCGGAATCCTGCGAGCGGTCCCGCAGCCGCTGCTCCAAAATCTGACGGCTGGGCGCCAAAATAAAGATGGACACCGCAGCCGGAATCCGGTCCTTTAATTGTCGCGCACCCTGCACGTCAATGTCGAGGATCAAATCCACGCCCTCTCCCGCCGCACGCTCCAGTTCGCTCTTGTGAGTGCCGTAGTAATTGCCGAAAACCTCCGCATATTCAAGAAATTCGCCCTTGGCGATGCGATCCTGGAACTCCGCTTTGGAGATGAAATAGTACTCTTTGCCATGGACTTCCTGGCCCCGCGGCGCCCGCGTTGTATAGGAGATGGAAAAGCGAATATTCGCCATTTCCTGAAGCAGCCGCCCGGTAAGAGTGGACTTCCCGGAACCCGACGGCGCGGAAATAATGAAGACGGTCGTCATTCTAGATTTAACGACTGCTCCCGCACTTTCTCAATCGACGCCTTGGCCGCCAGCGCCAGTCCCGTGATCCTCAGGCCAGCCTCCCCCGCGCCGCTGGTCTTGGAAAGGATGGTGTTGGTCTCGCGATTCATTTCCTGCAGGAGAAAATCGAGCTTCTTGCCGACTTCGCCGCCGCCGTCCAGCAACTCGCCCAGTTGCCCCGAGTGGATTTTCAGCCGCGCCAGCTCCTCGCCGATGTCGCTGCGGTCCGCCAGGATCGCGGCTTCCTGCGCCAGGCGCTGCGGGTCCACCTGGACGCCTTTGAGCAGTTCACGAAGCTTATCCGACAGCCGCGCTTGAAAAGCCGCTTGCGCCGTGCCTCGGATCCGCTCCATCTCCAAGGTGAGTGAGGCGACCTGCGCGTTGTG
>JBBIVT010000014.1:38701-43431 GCA_037439565.1 Acidobacteriota bacterium
ACCGGACCCGTTCTGCGGCAGCGAAATGCGCACCTCCACATGCCCGCGGACCATGCGGGATTTCACCATGGCGCGCACGGCGTTTTCAAATTCGTCGGCGGCCGAGGGCGCGTGCACCTGCACATCCAGCCCGCGATGGTTCAGGCTTTTCACACTGACCACGATTTCACCGCAGTCCAGCGCCTTGCGCGATCGCGCGAACCCGGTCATGGAGCGAAGAGGGGAGGGCATCGGGTTAGGAGTTCACAATAGGATCTTCCAAGAATTGCATGTCATGCAAGCGCTGGTAAATTCCCCCTCCGGAAACGAGCTCTTCGTGGGTGCCGATTTCGGAGATCATCCCCCGGTCCAACACCACGATTTTGTCCGCGCGCCGGATGGTCGAAAGCCGGTGTGCGATCACGATAACGGTGCGATGCGCCATCAGGTTCTGCAGCGCGGCCTGCACCAGCCGCTCCGATTCCGTATCGAGATGCGACGTGGCCTCGTCCAGAATCAGGATGGGCGCGTCTTTGAGGAGAGCCCGCGCGATCGACAGGCGCTGGCGCTGGCCTCCGGAGAGCTTATGGCCGCGCTCGCCGATCAGAGTGTCGTAGCCGTCGCTCATGCGCAGGATGAACTCCTCCGCCAGGGCGCTGCGAGCCGCGGCCTGGATCTGCTCGCGCGTCGCGTCCGGCCGGCCGTAGCCGATATTGTTGGCCACGGTGTCGTTGAACAGAAACGTATCCTGGGCAACGATGCCGATCTTGTTCCGCAGCGACGCCAGTTGCAGGTCCCGGATGTCCTTGCCGTCGATGCGGATGGCTCCGGAGCGCACGTCGTAAAAGCGCGGCACCAGATTGGCGACCGTCGTCTTACCGGAGCCGCTGGGGCCAACCAGCGCAACCACTTCCCCGCGCTTCACCTCTAAATGGACGCCTTCCAGGCGGAAACCATCCGGCGCGCTGGGATAATGAAAACCCACGCCATCGAACACCACGGACTTCTCAAACCGCGGCAGCCGGATCGCGTTCGGCTTCTCCTTCACATGCTGGTCCTTGGCCAGGTATTCGAATACCCGCTGCGATGCGCCCAGCGCCTGCTGAAAAATATTGTGGATGCCGGTGAGGCGCTTCACCGGTTCATAGAGCATCAGCAGCGCGATCACGAAGCTGATGAACTGCCCCGGCGACATGGCGCCGTGCTTGATCTCGGTGCGCGCGTACGCAACCAAAGCCACGATGGTAATGGCGCCGAAAAACTCGATCAGCGGCGAGGCAATGGCCTGCTGCGCCACGTAGCGCAGATTGCTGCGGCGCAGGCGCTGCACGCGGTCACGGAAGCGGTTCGATTCAAACTCCTCCGCGCTGAAGGATTTCACGACCTGCTGGCCGCTCAACATTTCCTGCAGCACCTGATTCAATTCGGCGGCGTCGTCCTGCGCGCGACGCGTCGTGCGGCGGATTTTCCGGCCGATGCGCACGGTGGGGATCAGCACCAGCGGCAGAACGGTGAGGCTCCAGACGGCGAGTTTCCAATCGCGCTGCAAAACCAGGGCCAGAAGAGCGATCACCGTGAAGCTCTGGCGCAGAAAATCGGCCAGGATGTGCGAGAGCGCCACCTGGATCTTCTCCAGGTCGTTCATGATGGACGACATCACCCGCGCCGTCGAGTTGTCCTCGAAGAAATGCGCGTCCTGATGCACCACGCTGTCGAACACCGTCTGCCGCAGATCGGTGACCGCGGAAAATCCCACGTAATTGATCAGGTAGTTGCCGAAGTAATCGCAGATGCCGCGCAGAAAAAACACGCCCAGGATCGCCACCGCCACCATGTTGTACACGCTGGTGATGCCATGCGGCATCAAACTATTCAGATAGAAGGTATGGTTGAACACCGTGAACAACGCGACCGGCGGCTCGAAATCCTGCGGATTCAGGACGCGGTCCAGCACAGGCTGGATCAACATCGCGGTCGCCGCCTGCGCCGCGCCGACAATCGCCATCAACACCACGGAAACCAGGAGATGCGGAACGTAGGGGCGCGAATAGCGGAGTAGCCGCCACAGGTCCTTCATGAAAGCACCTTCAGCGCTTCCACCGCGTCCAGAACATCGCGGGCGGCGATACGCGTCATTTCCTTCGACGTCAACACCTGCGCCTCGTTCCGCCAGGGAGCCCAGGTGACCGGATCCGAAGGCCCGAACAGCACCACCTCCGGCACGCCGAACGCGGCGGCGATATGCGCCGGACCGCTATCGTTCCCAATAAACAGGGAAGCGCCGGAGACCAGGCTTTTGGTCGCGGTGAGCGATTCGCGGAAGGTCTGGAAATGCTGGAACGGCGTCAGATCGTCGGAGGGCCCGGCCAGGAAAATCGGCTCGACGGGAAGGTGGCGCGCCACTTCGCGAAACCGTTCGGTGGGCCAGGCTTTTTCAGGCGACGAGGCGAAAGGATGAATCACGGCGTACGGCGCTCGCGCGGCCGGAGGGCCGGCAAACAGGCTCGCGCGCGGGATCTCGCGCCGCGGCACGCCCAGCCAGAACATCGCGGACGCCAGATGTTCCGCGGTGTGCACGGGCCGAGAAACGCCCAGAATCTCCTGCGCCGTGGGAATTTTGTGCGAATACACGAAGGCGTAGCGGTGATGCCCGAATCCGGCCCGCAGCTTGGCGCGGGACAGCGCCGTCATCCCCATGCTGCGCGTGCCGCCGTGAAGATTCAGCACCAGATCGGACCGCGTGAGCGCCTCGCGCGTCTCGTCCACGCACGGGTTGCCGTCGAAAACCGGAGCGAAACGCGGCTCGACGACGACGCTGATTTTCAGATCCGGGCGATAATCCTTGAGGAGAGTGAGCGCGGGCGTCGTCAGCACGCAGTCGCCGAGCGATCGCAGACGGATCACAACAATCCGCGAACCGGGCGGCAACCGATCGATCAGATTCATTCCTGGTGACTGGCTATTCTTCGATGCGGGCCTCATCCACCAACATCACCGGGATGTCGTTGCGGATGGGATAGACCCGCTTGCATTCCACGCACTTCAGCCCGTTTTCGTCCTGCTTCAGTTGTACCGGCGCCTTGCAAAGAGGGCACACGAGAATCTCCAGCAAATCCTTGCTGATGGCCATGATAATGCTTCAGTGTAGCAAATCCGGCTATTCCGGCAGCGGTTTGCCCATGGTTTCCGGCGCCCACGGAAGCACGAACAGGCCCAGCAGGAACACGGAGCACATGGCGATGCCAGCGTAGCGCATCGGCTCATGGGCGGATGCGAACACGCTGCTGGTGAGGTATCCCAGGGCGAAGGGGCCCACGGCGGCGATCAGCCGTCCGACGTTGTAGCAGAATGACGTTCCGGTGGAGCGCAGCCGCGTGGGGAACAACTCGGGGAAATAGATGGCAAACCCTCCAAACAGGGACAACTGGCAGAAGCCCATCAATGGCGTCATCCAGAAAATGTCGCTAAAGTTCTGGAGTTTCCAGAACGTGAATGCCGTCGCCAGCAGCGCGGCAACGTATCCGCCGGCGAAGGTTTTCCGGCGGCCGAGGTGCGCGGTAATGTGCGTGAAGGCGTAGATTCCCCAGAACGCGCCGAAGTTCTGCAGCAGCGAATTGACGCCGGTCCACAGCGTCTTCTGCGAGGCAATCGTGTTTTCCGCCATCCCCTGCGCGCGGAACGTCTTGTCGAGCACGGAACTGAGCAGATCCGGCGCGAAAAATCCGATGCCCCACAATCCCACTACGCCGGAAAACGCCAGCGTCATGCCGACCAGCGTATTGCGCCGCCATTTCCCCGAAAACAGCTCCTTGATCGAGCCCAACTGCTCATGCTCCTGCTTGGCATGCTGCCAGCCTTCCGGCTCCTTCAGGCGCTTCATGATCACCAGGACCAGCAGCGCCGGCAGCGCGCCAATCACAAACATCCAACGCCATGGGCTGAAGGCGATCGCGCCCGCGCCCTGTAACCTTCCGAGCAGAATGCCCACCAGTGCGGCGGTCACGTTGCCGATCGACGATGCGGCCTGCAGCATGCCCAACGCATAGGGACGCGCGCGATTGGGCATTACCTCGGCCACCAGCGCGACGCCCACCGCGAACTCGCCCCCCACGCCCAGCCCGGTGAGAAAGCGATACGCCGAAAAATCCCATACGCCGGTCGACAGCACGCTCAAGCCGGTGAAGAGCGAATAGCTCAGGATGCTGAGCAGCATCGTTTTCACCCGGCCGATGCGGTCGCCCAGGATGCCGAAGAGCACTCCGCCGATGGCCCAGCCGATCATGAAAATCGATGTCGAGTAGCCCGCGTAGGTGGCAACCATCCCCGCGGCCGCCGCGTCGCCCGCCTTCACGTGAAGCAGCTCCAGCATTGCCGGGCGCCGCGCCAGCGTGAACAACTGCTGGTCCATGGTGTCGAACATCCACCCCAGTGAAGCGACAAGCAGGACGAACCAATGGTAGCTGGTGAGTTCTTTATACCAGGCGCCGGTAAATGGATTAGAGGATGCGCCGGGTTCGAGTTGGGACATTCAGGGTTATTTTCGCACGGAAGGCAGCAGCCAGCGGGGCACGGACGCGCAATATTCACGGTACCCGGGCCTCCGCCGCAGCTGCGGCTCTTCCAGGAACACAACCACAACGTGGAGGCAGAGCCACAACAGCAGCGCGTAGGAGAGCAGCGCAACGGATTCGAACCACCACGCTTCGCCCAACACCACCGCCACGACGGAGAGATACATCGGGTTTCGCGTG
>JBBIVT010000014.1:43531-47783 GCA_037439565.1 Acidobacteriota bacterium
CGCGCAACAGCAGAGAGGGAACATAAATTGTTATCGTGCCCGGCAGCAGGATCGTGAACAGGATCGAGCGCAGCGCCAGCATGGCTTCTTCAATATAAAATGCGCGTGCGAATCGTGCCCGCCACTTTTTCGAGGGCGCGCTTCACGTCCAGCGAAGCCTCGCGCGTTTCCGTCTCCACGTCGATCACCACGTAGCCGATCTGCGCGTTGGTTTGCAGATATTGGCCGGTGATGTTGATCTTCTGTTTCGAGAAGACGGCGTTGACGGCGGAAAGCACGCCCGGCCGGTTGTGATGCGTGTGCAGCAGGCGGTGCTTGCCCGGATGCTCCGGCAGCGAAACCTCGGGAAAATTCACCGCCGTCAGCGTGGACCCGTTGTTGCTGTACTT
This sequence comes from Acidobacteriota bacterium, assembly GCA_037439565.1. Taxonomy (GTDB): domain Bacteria; phylum Acidobacteriota; class Terriglobia; order Bryobacterales; family Bryobacteraceae; genus Palsa-187. The sequence continues at coordinate 43,921 of JBBIVT010000014.1, forward strand.
GATGAGCTTTTCCGCCACTTCGACGCCGATGTTCTGCTGCGCCTCCTCGGTGCTGCCGCCCACGTGGGGCGTCAGAATCACGTTGTCCATGCCGCGCAGAGGCGAAATGAACTCCTCGCCCTCGGTTTTGGGCTCGACGGGGAATACATCGATGGCCGCGCCGGAAACATGCTTCGATTCAAGCGCCGCGGCAAGCGCGTCAATATCCACAACGGTGCCGCGGGCCGCGTTGATCAGCTTGGAGCCCTTCTTCATCCGCGCCAGTTGCGCCGCGCCGATCATGTTCTGCGTCTGCGGCGTTTCCGGCACGTGCAGCGTCACCACATCGGAAGCTTCGAGCAGCACATCGAGCGCGGAGACCGGATGCGCGTTGCCCAGCGCGAGCTTCGTCTCAATGTCGTAAAACAGCACCTTCATGCCCAGGGATTCGGCCAGCACGCCCACCTGCGTGCCAATATGCCCATAGCCCACGATGCCCAGCGTCTTGCCGCGCACTTCCTGCGACCCGGCCGCCGTCTTCAGCCATCCGCCCCGGTGCGCCAGCGCGTTGCGATGCGGAATCCCCCGTGTCAGCAGGATGGTTTCGGCCAGCACCAGCTCCGCCACGCTGCGCGTGTTGGAAAACGGGGCGTTGAACACCGGAATGCCGCGCTGCTGCGCCGCGTCGAGATCCACCTGATTCGTGCCGATGCAGAAGCAGCCGATGCCCATCAGCTTTTCGGCGCTGTCGATCACCTCGGCGGTGAGTTGCGTCGCCGAGCGGATGCCGACGAAATAGGCGTCACTCAGCGCCTCGATCAGATTCGGTTTGGGCAGCGATTTGGGATGGTACTCGATGTGGCTGTAGCCGTCTCTTTTAAACGCCTCGACGGCGGTGGGATGCACGCCTTCGAGAAGAAGAATCTTGATCTTGCCCTTATCGAGAGATGTCGTTTGCATGTTTGAGTCTCAGTTCCATCAGGACGGCGGCGTCTCCGGGACCGGTGTAATACCCGCGGATGGTGCGCACCATGCGGAACCCGAACTCCTGGTTCAGCGCGATCATGCGCTTGTTGCTCTTCCGGCAGTGGGCCGATAGCCGTCTGAATCCATGATAGCGGGCATAGGCGATCTGCCACGACTTCAAAAGCGCGCCCAGCCCCCGGCCCTGAAATGGAGGCAGCAATCCGGTGGTGCTGAGATAGAGCGTTTTCCCGCGTCTTTCAAAGGCGCAGCAGCCCGCTTTTTTGCCATCTACAAACATCCACCAGGATTCCACGTCTTGCCAATAGGCGGCGTCAAAACGGTCGGCCGCCGGAAAGATTTTGCGGTCAAAGGACATGAGGGCCGGGAGTTCGCTCGGCAGCAAGACTTTCCGGAATTCAACGCGCATCTTTACAGCGTCCGCAGATGGAATCCGCCGTCGACGTTGATCACCTGCCCGGTGGAATAATCGAGCGCTCCGTTTGAGATCGCCCGCACCGCGCGCGCGATGTCCGCGCCTTCACCCATCCGGCGCTGGGGCAGCAGGCCATCGGCGATCCGTTTTTCATAGACGTCTTCAACGGCGGAGATCATGTCCGTGCGGATGATGCCGGGCCGGATCTCGAACACGCCGATGCCGTGAGCGGCCAGCCTGGCCGCCCATAGGGCGACGGACATACTGAGGCCGGCTTTTGAGATGCAATACTCACCCCGATTGACCGACGCCGTATAGGCGGAAATCGACGTGATGAAGACGATGCGCCCGCCGCTGCGCTCCACCATGCTCTTGGCCACCTGTTGTGTCAAAAAATGCGGGCCTTTCAGGTTGACGGAGATGAGTTCGTCGAAGCTTTCCTCATTGGCGTCGAGCAAATCGCGGCGCTCGCGCGGGGCCATGCCGGCGTTATTGACCAGAAGGTCGATGCGGCCGAAGCTTTCGAGCGCGAAGTCGAGCAGCGCGCGACGGTCTTCCATCGATCCAATGTCACAGGGGAAAATCTCCGCGCCGGTTTCCGCGCGCAGGGATTCAGCGGCCTCCTTGCGGCCTCTATAGGTCGCCAGGACCTGATGGGTAGAGGATAATTCAATGGCAATGGCGCGCCCAATACCCCGGCTCGCGCCGGTGACGAGGGCAACCGGCTTCATGGTTTCAGTGTAGGCAAACCACGGCTGCACGAAAAGCCGTGCGACTGGAGACCCCCCCGAAGGAGCGTATTCCGAGATCCGACCAAAATCGCGCTAAGGCCTCAAAGCGGCGCAGTGAAAGGAAATAAATCGGCGCATTCGGTTAAAGAGGAGGGTTGACCGCTCCTTTTTAGTCACGGCTAGTGTCCCCGAGAAGCCGCAGGGTGTCGTCCGATGAATGAGACAGAGCCTCTAGAATGCCTGGATCGGCCGGATCGTGGCCGCCCATGTCTTTCCCACCATTCGCAATGGCGATGAGATAGGTAACGTAGCTAATCCAGATGGCGGGCTTCTCTTTCTTGAACCGGTTATTGGAGAGAAATGGCAGAAGTTCCTGGAGCGCCTTTGCGCGGGTGCCGGCAATGTCCCATTGAACGATGCCGGACATAAGCGCCACCTTTGAATCGAAACCCCGGAAGTCAGTTCCCGGGGGCTCCCAACGCCGCCACCGGTCGAAAAAGTCCGTAAGCACGTCGCGCGCCACCTGGGCGCGGTCCGGGGAAGGTGGGTCCTTTACGAACGCCGTCACGGCGAGCAAGGCTTTTTGCAGCTCCGGGGGCGGCGGGAACTCCGGCGGGGCATGATCGGCGATACTGCGCCCAGCCTCCAACCTGGTGAGTTCCTCGTCCGGGATCGCGGTTACGCCAGCAATTGTTTTTCCCTCCAGCAGGAGATTGTAGTCTTGGCGAAATTTACGCCGGGCGCGTGTTTCCTGGGATGTTGGCCCCTCTCCCCTGCATACCGGCGAACGGAGTGTGCGCGTGACGAAGGTCCGGTAAGCGGCAAGCACCGGCGCGCTGGAGACGCCGTGGTTATCCAGGCGCTGGATGGCAGCCGTGACGCTTCCTCCAAAGTCGAACATCTGAATCAGAGTCGATGACGCGCAGCCGCCGACTTCGACGTGCGACAGCAGGCCGGTGAGCTGCCCGCCCACCACGTTGACGTCGCCGGCCTCGGTGAAGCCGAAGCTCTCGGCCACATCTATCCATCCCTTCAGATCGAAGGCGTTATTTACGTGCGACGCCTCCTCCACGAGAAACGCGATTTGCTCGGCGCGAGTCCGGTAAATCTCCTTTCCGCGCTTCGCCAGGTATCGGTGTAGAGGGAACGACGAGGATACGATGGGCAGATCACAGGTGGCGTCCTGGGCGATCGGCCGGGGGAACTCCTGCAATATTCGCCGTATGGCTTTCCCGTCGAGCGAGCGGTCCCGCTCGAGGCTATCCAGGCTGATCTCCATGCCGCTCAACCGGCTCGCCGATTTCAGAGCCACGCCGTAATAGCCGTGCTGGACGTTTGAGATTGCCAACAACTCGGGAAGCCAGTTGGACGCGGAAATGGCGCGCTCCCTTATCCGCCTTTCCTCTCCTGCGGCCTCCTTCGGCCCCAGGAACGGCCCCTTGTCCAGCAGCTTCCGAAACACGTACGCCTCCACCTCAACCGGTTCACCGCGGGCGGCTTCAAGAAGCCGGAGTCTGGGATCTGGGGGCGCCTTCGGCTTCGGCGGTGGCTGTGCTGACACGACGAGAGCCGGGAAGAGGACGAAGAGTATAGGCCGGGTCACGTGCGGTTCGTCCCCCCTCTAGGAAACAGACGGGCGTGCGGACAGAAGCGCGCAAGCAACTCTACTGAACAGGCTTCCCGCATTGGAGAAGGGGCCAGCCAAACCCAGCCTGGCAATCCGTGCAGCCATTTGTGTTCTGTGAGCATGTCGT
>JBBIVT010000014.1:47883-58632 GCA_037439565.1 Acidobacteriota bacterium
AGCCAAACCCAGCCTGGCAATCCGTGCAGCCATTTGTGTTCTGTGAGCATGTCGTGGGAAGGCACCCTGCGTTCCCACATCCCGGCCATAGTTGGGCTTTGCCGGCCTCACTGCTGAGCGTTAAGAGAGCCAGCGCCGCCAGAGCAAGCCCACCCTTCGCCGCGAGTTTCGAGATATTTTTCGTCATACCTGTTCCTTTCTCCTATGTTTGTGCCCGCAACCTGCATAAACTCAACCCTTAATAAGAAAAGTCTATCACCGTAATGCTCCGATAAACTTCACCATCTTGTTATGGTCAAGGACCCCCATCTCAACCACACGATAACGCCGATCCGGCGACACGGCTATCGTAATCGGTGCCTGATAAAAATGGTGGCTCAGTATCGTCTCGGGATTCGGGATAATTCTGGCATCCGGTCGGATCGCCGCGGAAATTTCGTCGTGCTGCCTCGTCCGGAACAGGTCGACGACCACGACCTTAACGTGAGCGTCCCGGCGCCGTGCCTCTTCCGCAAGCCAGCGCCAACCCTCAACATTTTGCTCACAATAGGGACATCCGTCGCGGTTCACGAAAATCAAAGTGCTATGGTCGCCCTCAGGATACCGCACGGTAGTCAACAGGTCTGGCCGGGTCGAGAGATTTATCGGACCACCGAGAAGCTCGTCCGGGCCAAGCGTGTACCCGAAGAGGGGGGGGGCACTTGTCGAGGATACAGGCGCAAGCATCCTGCGCGCCTCATCCAGGAGTGTCTTGTTCCGTTCAAGCCGAACAATCGCGACGACGTCCGACACCGCTAGCGTCAGGATAAGCGAAATGGCAAAACTATTCCTCATCGGCTCATGACCGCTAAGGTCGGCGGAATTCCGGGTTCCCTAACTAATACCGGACGGGTTTCGCCGACTGTGGCGAGTGTATTCGAGATTCTGAATAATGTCAACTTTTATTTATTAAATTTCTTAAAAACATAGAATAATCGGAAGGAGAAAGAGAAATGAGTGGGCGCAGGCTCCGATTTACGATGTCGCGCTGGGATGCCAAGAAAAGAAGATCGACAGAAGACGTCCAGAGTGAACTTGCTCTTATACCGCTTTGCGCTGGCGAACCGAATCGAGCAGCATCCCGGCGATCTGTTTACCGTGCTGGAGAGCTTCTTCGTAGACGGCCCGGCGCTCGTCGCGCGTGAATCCGTACCCGAGGCGGTACAGCCGCTCCAGCGACAGGCCCACGGCGTACGTCCCCGCGTAGGCGATCCCCGCCTTGGGAATCAATCCGCCGCCGAAAGGCACTTTGCCCACCAGTTCGCGAGCCAGGGCGCGCCATCCGAAGGCGCCCGCGATAATCGACGCCACTTCCGAGCGCTGTTCGCGATACCCGATGGGACGGTCGCTGGCCGCCGCCAGCAGGAACGCCATGCGGATCTGGTTCATGGTGAGGAACGCGGTGTCGGAGCCGAACTCGCCCACGGCCCAGGGAATCGATAACAAACTGGGCATGATGTCAGGCAGGGCCGTGGCCAGGCTGAACATCGCGTTTTCCTTGGCGACGGCGCGAATGATTTTGTGCGCCGCCGGTCTGCGGAACGGGTATAGATGGCGGGCCAGTGGCAGCATCAGATCTTCGTGTTTCTTCAGAATCCGGCGGATGCAATCGTCCGGAGCTTCCAGGTCCAGCGCGAAGCCTTTTCCAGGCCGCAGCAGCGCCGTGTCGTACACTTCGAAGTCGCAGCCCAGCGCCGGCCCTCGCACCAGCATCCGCGCCGCCTCCGCGCGCCGTTCGGCGGAGAAATGATGCGGCACGAAGAACGTCTCTATGCGGCCGAGTTCTTCAGGGGAAGCGGCAACCAGGGAGATGCGCACCACCCGGTCTGCTTCGGCCCGCACCGTCCCGGGATTCAGGCTGGCGAGCGCTCCTTTGATCTGGCGGAGGACGGCAAGTGCCATGGTTGCGATGGGAACCGGAACATTACCCGCAGTTCCTTTCTCCATTCTAACCCGACACCGACCCGCTGCACCGGGACTTCCCGGGAAAAGTACCTGAGGACCGTCTCATTGGACGGATGGTACTCAATCGAAGGCGCAACCAAAATCAGCCGGGGCGCGGTCTTTGCCAGCGGGATTCCAGGAAAATAACCGCGCACGGTGAACTCCTCCCGGTCCAGGTGCCATTTAACCCGCATCCAGTAATCCAGGGCTTGCAAGGGCAGATGGATGTCCTGCTCCGCCTTCAACTCGATCACCGCCAGGCGGCCTTCCCGATCCACCCCGAGCAGATCGATCACGCCGCGCTCGCCGGCGGCAAACTGCGGAACCTGGCCGTAAATTGGTTCTGGATATATCATCGCGTCCACCGTTTCCACCTGGGCACGGACCTGGGACTCGAGCCATGCCTCGGGATGACGCAGATAGATCGGATTGCCCGGGTCGTCCGCCCCGAACCGGCGCATCCGGGCGATTTCGCCGGCCACCCGTCCTGCTTCCCGAAAGTGCGCCTCGCTCCCGGCGGCGTGCTTGCGATCCAGGCCGAACAACAGCTCATCGCCGCGAATCCGGGCAAATTCCAATCCGCGGACCGCCAGACTCACGGAGCCGTCCGGCCGGTCGCGCCTCTCGACGCCTTCGACCGCCATCAGCCTCGCAACCCACTCCAACATTCCGGGGGAAGCGCCGGTCAAAGGCCTCATGGCCACCGGCAGGCGGGTGTCGAAGTTCTGAAAATCGCGCGGATCCACCTGTGCCTCGTCATTTCCCCGATGCGCGAAGACCAGATAGCCGGCTGCGGCTGGATCCAGGTGGCGGACGCGGTGGCAGGTGACCCCTTCGGTTCCCGCCGGCAGGAAAATGGCCAGCGCGCCAACGGCGGCTTTCGGCTCGCGCCTGCGCAGATGGTCCAGCCAGATCAGGCCGAAACTCAGCGCGTCATTGGGCGACAGCGCCTCCTCGGAAGCGCCGATGGCGGCGATGGCGACGCTGCCTCTTCGTAGGAGCGCTCTTGGAAAACTCGGGGAGAGCGTGTGCTGCAGATCCTGTTCAGTGCTTAATTCCGCGATGCGGTAGCCGGGGAACTGCCGCTGCAGCGAACTGCGGAACCGCTCCCGGTATTTCAGGCGCGCCCCGCGCCTGTCCGCCTCCCGGTTCGACGGCTCGGCCAGGTCGAGCAGCGTCAGCGTGCCGGTGAGCGCGCCGAACCGCTCAATATCCAGTTCCAGCCGGCCTCGCCGCTCGCCGTGGATGCCGCGCACGCGCCGGACAAGATTCTTCGTCGCGCTCCAACACTGGATCGTCAATATGTTGCCGCGCGGGGTGAGCGCAAAATTCTGAGCAGTAATCGGCAGAGGATCCTCGCCCGCTTCGAGCAGCACTGGTTGGCGGCTGCTCTTCAGAAATCGCTCGATTACGGCGCAGGTTTCCAACGGATCGGATTTGGCGCGGGCTGGATGCACTCTGGAAATATAGTCCGGACGGATGGGGAAAGATCTCGCAAATACGCTAAGGATAAGGTTGGGGCGCCGGGAGCCGTAAAGCCCACCGTGAATCTCTTGTTGCGAAGCTAATTCGCGGCCGCCGCCAGTGGCTTCCGCAGCCATACGAACGTTCCCGCCGCCACCAATTGCGCCGCCACGCCGAACACCACCAGGACCATCAGCGAATGATCGTACAGCAACCCCATCAGCGCGCTGCCCACAAACCAGAGGATTCCGTAGACTCCGTTGAACGCTCCGAAGGCCGTGCCCCGCTTGTTCATAGACACCACCTGCGCGATGCCTCCGCGTAGCGACGCGTCCTGCGCTCCCAGCCCCGTCGCCCAGCAGCCGACGGCGGCGAACGCAGCCGTGTGGCCTCCCAGAAAGGCCAGCGGCAGTGCCATCAGCGACACCAGAATTCCCGCCGACAGCGCGTAGACGCCGAAGCGGTCGAACAGGCGGCCGAAAATCACCGCCGTGACGCCGTTCACGCCCATCGCAGCGGCATACATCAGAGGAATGGTCTCTTTGCTCACCAGTCCCGTCTTCTGGAAGTGAAACGCCATCAGGGGAAAATCGACAAATCCGCAAGCCAGCACCCCGGCCGCGGCCACATAGAACCAGAAGACGCGCGGCAACGTCTGATCGACCTTCTTGGGCGGTTTCACGTCCGTCTCCGGGTTGATCATCCGGGCGACGATCATGGCCGTGAACGCGCCCACGGCCGGGACCGCGAGCCACAGAAACGCGGGACCAAAATGGTTCGTCCTGGCTACCGCGTAGGCGACGAAAAGCGGCCCCATCACCGCCCCGGCCTGATCGAACGCCGCGTGGACGCCGTAGCCGAAGCCGTGGCCCACCTTTTGTGTTGCGCCGGACAGCAGCACGTCGCGCGCCGGGCCGCGCAGCGCCTTGCCGGTGCGCTCGGCGATGATCAGCAGCGCCGCCGCCTGCCAGTTCCCGGCAAAAGCCAGCGCCGGCACGACAACAATATTGATGGCGTAGCCTAGAATCGCGATGGTCCAGTAGGCGCGCGTTTTGTCGGCCAGGCGGCCGGAGAAATAACGCAGGCTGGCCGCGAACATTTCGCCGATACCGGCGATGAGCCCCACCTGGGTCGCGCTGGAGCCGAGGTCGCTGAGCAGAGGGCCGATGACGCTGTGCGCGCCCTCATAGGTCATGTCAGCGAACATGCTGACCACGCCCAGACAGAGGATAAACCGGATCGCAGCCTTGCGGTTTAGTTCGTGGGCGGCCGTCACGCGTGGCCTTCCGTCAGCGTCTCCACCACGGATAAGACTCCCAGCACCAGTAGCGCGGCTACGCCCACGTAGCGGATGATTTTCGGTGAAATGCGGTCCAAAACCCACTGCCGGATGCCCGCGCCGAGCGTCGCCGCCAGGATTCCTTTCGTCACCATCGCGCTGACCGCTCCGGACCAGACCAGCCAAGGCATGCCCGGATGCGCCACCGCCATGGCCGCCGCCGTGACCTGCCCCACATCGCCCCATTCGGAAAAGAAAATCGCCGCGAAGGACACCATCATGGCCTTGGAAACGCCCGTATCCCGTTTACCCGCCGACCGCCGCGCGTCCTTGCGCCACAGCGCGATCGCCACGCCGATGAAGCTCGCCATCGTAATGCCGGCGACCAGAAGCGGAGGCAGTTTGCCGATCTGCTCCCCGACCGCGACCGCCACGCCCATCTTCAGCATGAACGCCAGAGCCATGCCGAGCATGATGGGCAAAGTGCGGTAGCGCGCAGCCAGCACGCCCGTGGTGTAGAGCAGCTTGTCACCAACAATTTCGGCCACGAACACCGCGGCAAACACCGCGAAAAAGACGGTCGGCATGGCGAATTATCTAGGATACCGCGGTTACTTCGCGCCGATGGAGCGCCACCCCTGGTCGCGGCCAGCGCGCGCTGCCGCTAGTTGGGCGTGGGCATCTTTGAAACGCTGTCCACCACGACGGCCTTCACCGGTACGGTGCCTCTCTTCAGATCTAGGCCGAGCCCATGGAGCGCATCGGTCAAGCGCGGCAAAAGGTCGCGGTCGTTGGCATCCATCGGCGGGGCGACCTTTAAAGACACTTCATATTCACCCTGCAATCCTGTGAAGTCCGCAACGTGCACCTCGAGGTGCAGCGAAAGTTGGTCGGCCAGCGCCCACATGGAGGCGTGCTCCATCCGCAAGGCGCTTGCGCCCGGCGGCAACGCTTCCCTTTTAGCCGAAAGCACACTTGCCAGGTCTCCCCCTTTACCTTTCGTGGTGGGATCGGCGGCGTTTAAATGCGCGCCCCCGGCGCGCACCACAAGCTGGAGCCCGGTTTCGTTGCGGTCCTCCATGTGCACCTTCAGAGAGAACCTTTCCTTGAGGAGGTTCTTCAACATCTCATCCACCCGGTTAACATCCGCGTCCTCCGGCAGACGCGCCTCGATGTTGAATGGCCCGGCGTCAAGCTCCTTTTTGCCAATCACCTGCTGCGTGCGCACGCCATAGGTGATGGCGATCAGCTGCCGTAGCGAGATATATTCGAGCCGAAGCCTTCCGCCATGCACGGGGTAGTGTCCAAGCCAACTGTTGTCCCACAACTCCTCCCGGAGGGTTCGCTCGGGCTCGGGAAGGGGCGCGGCGGGTCTGATGGAGGCTACCTCGAAGGCAAGCTCCTGACGGCCGGCATGGCAGACCCCAGCAGAAAGGGCCAGGACAGCCAGAACGCTTGTACCTAACGAAGTTTTGCTCCGCCCTAACATGACCCCACTCTACTCCCCTTTACAGTCCGCGCACAGTTCCCGGATGGATTTGATCACGTCGTTTTCGAGCTCGTCCGAGAGCTTCCCCGTCCACGAGTGGGCGACACGACCTGAAGAGTCGAGCAGGGCAAGCGTGGGTGTAGCGACGATGCCGACGTCCGGGAACGACACTTGGGCGACTTCGTCGACGGCAACACCATGGCTCGCCATGTACTGCCTGCCCTCCTCATCCGAGACGCTGCCTGCCGCAGTTGCTGCCAGCAGCCTGAAGGATTTCGACCCGCTGGGCCTCAGGGCGGCAAGCCTGCCATAAAACGGCATGCTTTCCGTGCAGAAATGGCAGGCCGGAGAGACAAATAGTACTAACGTAGCGCTGGCTCCCCTAGTCGCCGACCCCGGCAGCGGCAGGGTCTTGCCCATCAGACTCATCGGCGGCGTCGGCTTGCGCGAGCGGGGCAGCACCCTGTCATAAATCGTGGCTCCTATAAAAGCAATCGCCACGAGGATCACTGCGATATTGGCAATTCGATCAAGTTTCATCTCGATATATGAGCACGAATGTGTTCCGCGAATTCGCTTCAAAGGGCGTCCTCAAGCCAGAGCCGCGCGTGTGCGCCTTAGCCGGGGCGACAGCTTTCCTTGATGGCCCCACCAATGGGTTCAGAGTACGCCAGGGCAGTTCGTCCAGTGATAGCCCCCATCGCAGCTGCTGTCCACCCATCTGCAGGAGCCCCGCGAGCAATCACATGTGGCACAGCCGCCCGCAAAGATCGTGCAAATGCAGGTGCCGTCGTCGGCCGAGGCCGGTTTCGGCGTCATCAACATACCGACGCAGGCCATTCCAAGAAGTGCTAGGTTGCGAAAAGTGGATAGTTTCATGAAAAACAGTATGCGCGCCCCCCCCCCCCATTTGTCAAGTTAAATGTGAAAATCAATCTGCCCGATTTAAATCTGAATCGTTGAATGGGAAAACCGGGGACCGATGGCGGGAATCGAGGTTTATGGCGAAACCGCAAAGATATCGGCGTTGCCCGGGAATACGTGCGCAAGCTGCGCGCCAGCACGCGTTTCGCGCGGATCGAATGATCGCGCCGGTCCTCATTGACTCTGACGTCCTGATCGAAGTTCTGCGGGACCGAAGCCCGGAAATCGCGCGGCGTTGGGAAGCGCTGGCGAGCGGCGATTCCCTGGCGGCCTACTCCCCCGTCAGCGGCGCGGAAATCTGGCACGGAACCCGTCCTTCCGAAGCCCGGGCCATCTCCGCGCTCTTCACTGCGCTGACGTGTATCCCCATCGACGACGCAATCGGGAGGCGCGCGGGCGAGTGCCTCGCCGGGTATCGCGCCAGCCACGGAGCGGACCTCAGCGATGCGCTAATCGCGGCCACGGCCTCCATCCACGGCGTGAGTCTTTGGACGCGCAACCGGAAGCATTTCCCGATGCGCGATATCCGTTACTTTTGACTTCGCCCGCAAGCGCGCACGGGATCAAGTGATTTATCCTGACTCGTGAATGTCCCCGTTAAGCGGCCTTCGCGTCCTCGACTTCACTCACGCCCTAGCCGGACCCTATTGCACCATGATCCTGGCGCAGTACGGAGCCGAAATTTTCAAGATTGAAGACCCCGCCGGAGGGGACGTCGGCCGCTCCTGGGGTCCTCCCTTCACCGATGGCGAAGCGTCGTATTTTCTGGGACTCAACGCGGGCAAGCAGAGTCTGGCCATCGACCTGAAGACGCCCGAGGGTCTGGCCCGCGCGCTCGATCTGGCCGCCGAATCCGACGTCCTCATCGAAAACATGCGCCCCGGCACCATGACGCGGCTCGGCCTGGGCTATGAAGCGGTGCGCGCCCGCAATCCGCGCCTCGTCTATTGCTCCATTTCCGGCTATGGCCAGACCGGACCGCGCCGCGACGATCCCGCGATGGACCTGATCGTGCAAGCCTCCAGCGGACTCATCTCCATCACAGGCGTCGAAGGAGGCGAATGCGTCCGCTCCGGGCACTCGGTGGCCGACATCACCGCCGGAATGTTCGCGCTCATCGGGATTCAACTGGCGCTCGAAGCGCGGCATAAGACCGGCGAAGGCCAGTTCGTCGACGTGTCGATGTTCGACGGCATGATCTCCGCCATGGCGTCCACCTTCGCCTATTATTTCGGCTCCGGCGTGGTGCCGGGACCCATGGGAACGCGCTTCGCGACGATTGTTCCCTATCGCGGATTCCCCACCAAGGACCGCGAGATGGTGATCGCCGTGGCCAGCCAGAGGCTGTGGCGAAGCTTCTGCGCGCTGCTCGGCCGGTCCGATCTGGCGGACCATCCGGACTACGCCACCAATCCTCTGCGGGTCAAGAACCGGGGCGTTCTGGAGCCGCTCATCGCCGGCATTCTTCGCACCCGTACATGCGCGGAATGGGAGAAGGACTTCGCCGCGCACGGCATCCCCTGTTCGCCGGTCCGAGGATTCGATGAAGTGGCCGCGGACCCGCAATCGTCCGCCCGCGAAATGTTCCCGGACGCCGGCGGTTTCCGCATCACCGGCGTGCCGGTGAAACTGTCCGCGACGCCCGGCAAATCCCGCGCCCGCGCGCCCAAACTCGGAGAACACTCATGACGGAACACAAACCCGGCAGCCCAAGTGACTACCTGGCGGCGGAGAGAACATTCCTCGCCTGGGTCCGCACCAGCCTGGCGATGATCGGGCTCGGCTTCGTGGTGGCCCGTTTCAGCCTGTTTCTTCAGGCGATGCAGGTACAAACCCCGGCGGCTGCGCGTTCCACCGGGCTGTCGGTATGGTTCGGCGCGGCGATTATCGTTCTGGCCGCAATGATCGCGCTGGGCAGCACGTGGCGCTACGTCAGCCTGATGCGCCGGCTCAAGCGAGGCGACCCCGGCCTGGAGCGCCCCTCGAAGCTTGCCATCGCCCTCGCCGTTGGCCTCGCGCTGGTGGGCGTGGCGATGGCGGTGTATCTCCTCTCCGTCCGAGAGCCTCGAAAATCCGCGTCGGTGGCGCCGGATATCCCGCCCGTCAGCGAATGCGCTACTCTGTCCCGATGAAGCAAATTCTATTCACGCTCGCGCTCGCGATTCCCGCTTTTTCGCAATCGTCCGTCAAGGACGCCCTGGTGAAGCACTGGAAGGTCACCGGCGACTTCACCATCGCCGTCGCCAAGCTGATGCCCGCCGATCAATACGGCTTCCGCCCCGTGCCCGTCGAATTGAGCTTCGGCCAGTTGATGGTCCAGATCGGCGGCGCGAACCTGAACGCCTGCGCCCTGGCCAGCGGCATGGCGCGGCCCGCGATTCCCGCCAAACTGAGCCAGGCTCTGCAAGACGAGAAAATCGACATCGACAAGGACACGGCGGTAAAATTCCTTGCAGATTCGTTCGACTACTGCAACCGGGCCGTTGCGTCCATGACGCCCGAGAAGATGGACGCCGTGGCCGGCGGCAATCGCAAAATGACCGGGTTCGAATGGCTCTGGGCCTATTTCACCCACACCGCGCACCATCGCGGACAGGCGGAAGTATACCTGCGCATCAAGGGCATCCAGCCGCCGGATTACGCGTTCTAATTGTGGCGCGGACTTTTAGTCTGCGGCGCCGGCTTTAGCCGGCGTGCGTTTGCGAGGCGGAACATTGGCTAAAGCCAATGCCGCAAGCAAGCGGCTGCTACGCCAATATGTCCTTATGGACCATGCCCGCGGTTTCCGTCAACCGGAAATTGCGGCCGCTGTAGAAATACGTCAACTGCTCGTGATTGAACCCGAGCAGGTGCAGGATCGTCGCGTGCAGATCGTGCAGATGCATGCGATTCTGCTCGGCGTAGTAGCCGAACTCGTCGGTCGAGCCGTAGCTGAAGCCGCCCTTTACCCCTCCGCCGGCCATCCACATCGTGTAGCCGTAGGGATTGTGGTCGCGTCCGTCGCCGCCCTGCATCACCGGCGTGCGGCCGAACTCGCCTCCCCAGATGACGAGCGTGTCCTTCAACAGATCGCGCGATTTCAGGTCCCTCAAAAGCCCCGCGATCGGCACGTCCACCTCGCGGGCGTTATGCGTATGCAGCCGCACTAGCTCGCTGTGCTGATCCCATTTATAACTGTGCGAGCACTGCACGAACCGCACGCCGCGCTCGACGAGCCTGCGCGCCAATAAGCACTGCCAGCCGAAGTCGCGCGTATCGTCGTTGTCCAGCCCGTACAGTTTCTTCGTCGCCTCGGATTCCTTCGCCGTATCGAACGCCTCCGGCGCCTCGGTCTGCATGCGGAACGCCAGTTCGAATGCCTCGATGCGCGCGTCGAGCTCGGTATCGTGCTCGCGCATCGCCGCGTGCTGGCGATTCATCTTTTGCAGCATGTCCAGCTCATAGCGCTGCTGCTCCGGCGACAGGCCTTTTTGATTGAGAAACTCGATGGGCTCTTTCTTCAGCTCGTCCAGCTTCACGCCGGCATTGCCGATGGCCGTGCCCTGGTAGGCGGCGGGCAGAAATCCGCTGGACCAGTTTTTCGCGCCGCCGTGCGCCAGCGAAGGCTTGA
>JBBIVT010000015.1:0-14154 GCA_037439565.1 Acidobacteriota bacterium
CCGCTGATCCCTCTGTTCTTCCCGAATATGCCGAAGACGATTAGATCGAACGCCGATTTGTTAAACCTGCCGTTCGCAGGATCGGTGGTGGGCATTGGCGATCCGAGCCAACCGCCGCCCTATCATATCGGCACGGCGAAGGTGAACGACCGGTCGCGCCTTTTCTTCCAGGATACCTGGAAGATCACCCCGAGTTTCACGGTGAATTATGGGCTGGCGTACGAGTACGAGAGTAATCTGTTCAACGAGGACATGCCGAAGCCGGCATACCTGGCTCCCATCTACGGGAGTAACCTGAGTCCGACTCGGAACAACAACGGCAACTTCTCGCCGATGCTCGGATTCGCATGGAAGGTGGGTAAGGATAACAAGACGGTCATTCGCGGTGGCGCGGGAAAATATTACGACACCGTCTCTCTCTATCGCCGCCTGCAGGAGCGTTCGGAGATCGGGCCAGTGGGCAATGGGCGTGTGCAATATCCGTACACCGGATATACCAATATTTTTCCGGGCATCGTAAACGTCGGCGTGACGGCGGCCATCTATGCGGCAACCGGCAAGCTTTCGCCGGTGGTCATCCCGGTGGGCGCGCCGCTGCCGGCCAATTCCATCACAAACCTGACGCTGGGGCAATATGAGCAGATTCAGGCGCAGGAAACCCCGGCGATTGCCGCTTCACTGGGCACTCCCATTGCCGGCCTGACGCCGATTCAGGTGTCCAAGTCCGGTGCGCAGTTGTATCCGCTAAACTTTCCGGTGCAGGACGCTTATCACCTTTCGCTTGGTATCCAGCGAGAGGTGAGCAGGGATTTGGTCATCAGCGCGGATTTCGTGCGCCGCGTGTTTTTAAACGAGATGTACGGAGAAATCGACTTGAACCGGTTCAACCGCTACATCAACGGCGTGCAGAGTCCGGTAATTCCGATATGCACCGGGACGCAGGCGAGCAATCCACAGGCGGAGTGCTCCACCGGTTCGATCACGTTCTGGCAGCCAGGCGCACGCGGCACCTATACGGCGTTGCTGGTGAAGGCGGACAAGCGCTTCGCGCACCGGTATCAGTTCACTGCTTCCTATGCGCTGCAGAGCCAGATGGGCCTGAACGGCATCCAAAATCTGGACAACTACGATTCGACATGGGGACCGCAGGCTTCCCGCCAGATACTCCACCTGGTAGGCACGGTTTCGCTGCCATGGGGCTTCCAGATTGGGTTCATTTCGTCGACGTCGAGCAGGGGGCCGGTGATGCCGGTGGTTGGTGGAATCGATGTCAGCGGAAGCGGCGCGGGCTCAACGCCACTGCCGGGACTCTCCTATAACTGCCTGAATATCAGTTGCGGAACGGCGCAACTGCAGGCGTCCGTGGCGACCTGGAACGCTACTTATGCGGGCAAATTGGACGCGACTGGGAAGAAGATCCCCACCTTGACGCTGCCCACGAACTACAACCTGGGACGCGCATTCAACTCCCAGGACATCCGGTTGACCAAGACATTCACTTATCGCGAACGTTACAAGATCAACATCTTCGGGGAGATGTTCAATATCTTTAACTACTCGAACTACGGCGGTTACACGTTCGACCCGAGTTCGAGCGCGTTCGGCGTCGCTACACAGCGCGCGACGCAGGTGTTCGGTTCCGGCGGTCCGAGGGCGGTGCAGGTGGGCGGCCGGTTTACATTCTAAGCACGTTTCCGTCGGAAACCGCTCCCGTTGGTCCGGGCATCTTGCCTGGACCTCGGGGGCGAGTTTTTTCTTGCCTACAAGATATTCATCCGCTTGGCGACGCGCGTGAGGATTTCAATGGCGCGTTCCAGGATTTCCCGTGAGTGCGTCGCGGTAACGATCGTGCGTATACGCGCCTTGCCTTCCGGAACGGTGGGAAAGCCGATGCCGGTGGCGAACAGGCCTTCGTCGAACAACGCGCGGGAAAAGGCGTGAGCCGTGGCCGCCTCGCCCACCATGATGGGCGTGATGGGGGTTTCGCTGCCTCCGGTGGAAAACCCGTTGGCGCGCAAGCCTTCCTGATAGAAGCGAGTGTTACTCCACAGATGGTCGATGCGTTCCGGCTCCTGTTCCATGATGTCAAAGGCGGCCAGGCACGCCGCGGCGACTCCCGGCGGGTGCGATGTCGAGAACAGGAACGGGCGGGCGCGGTGATAGAGAAAATCGATGAGGTCGCGGCTGCCGCAGACGTAACCGCCGAGAACGCCGACGGCTTTTGAGAGCGTGCCGACCTGCACGCCGACGCGGCCATGCAACTGGAAGTGATCCACCGTGCCCCGGCCGTTGCGGCCCAGAACGCCGGAGGAGTGCGCGTCGTCCACCATCATGATGGCTCCATAGCGCTCGGCGAGTTCGGTGAGTTTATTTAGAGGGCCAATATCGCCGTCCATGGAAAAGACGCCGTCTGTGATGAGGAGCTTGTGGCCGGGCATATTCGCCAAGGCGGCCAGCTTCTCCTCGGCATGTGCGACGTCCCGGTGGCGAAATACGTGGATCTTGGCGCGTGAGAGGCGGCAGCCGTCGATGATGCTGGCGTGATTCAACTCGTCGGAGATGATATGGTCCTCGGGTCCGAGGATGGCGGAGACGGTGCCGGCGTTGGCGGCGAATCCGGACTGGAAAACGACACAGGCCTCGACGTGCTTAAAGGCTGCGATGCGCCGTTCCAGTTCGATGTGGAGGCTCATGGTGCCGGAGATGGTGCGCACGGCCCCAGAGCCAGCGCCGTAGCGGCGTGTGGCGGCAACGGCCGCATCCACCAGCTTAGGATGGTTGGCGAGGCCCAGATAGTTGTTCGACGCGAGGTTAATCACCTCCTTGCCATCAAAGCGGGCGACGGGTTCGCAGGGCGACTCTAGCTCGCGCAGCTGCTGAAAAGTGCCCGCCTTGCGCCAGGCGTCGAGTTGATCGGTGAGGTATTGCAGGGGGTTCGGCATGGAAGGAATCCAAGATTCATGATCTGTTAAACTTTCGGTCGAATGCAATCGCCCATTCCATCGCCCGTTCCATCGATGGATATTCTCGATCCTCATCATTTCATGACGGGCGACCTGCTCTACAATGACGTGAAGGCATATTCCGCGCTGGGCGAACATCGCACGGCAAGCGAAGTAGACCGGGCGACGTCACACTGGCTGGCCAGGCAGGTGGAAGGATATGGACTCACGGCGAAGCTCGCGCCGTTCCGCGTGCGTCAATTTCAGCTTGCGTCGGCAAGGCTGACGGCTGACGGCCTGTCGATTCCCTGTTTTCCCTTGTGGCCCCCGCGAGCGACGGGCGCGGAGCCGGTCCGGGCCGCCGTTTCACATGGCGCGCTGAAAGGTTGCGTGGCTCTGGTGCGACTGCCCAAGGGATACGCGGTCACGACGGCGCACCTGACGGCCATTCAGTCAGCCATCGATCAAGGCGCGGCGGCAGTGATTGGCGTGACGCCGAGCGAATCCGGCGAGTTAATGGCATTGAACGTGGATGCAGACGCGCCGCCATGGCCCGTTCCAGTGGTGTTGGTAGGATTGCCGGAGGAGATAAATCTGCGCGGCGCGGCGGGGGCCGCGGTTTCGATTGAAGGACGCGAGGAGGATCGCGCGGAGGCATTCAACACGATCGCCGAGACCGGGGCGGGGAAGAAGAGGATCGTCGTCTCGACGCCGTCTTCCGGGTGGTTTCACTGCGCGGGCGAGCGCGGGCCGGGGATCGCGATCTGGCTGGCGCTGGCGCGCTGGGCGAGCCATCGGAAATCGAACGCGCGCTACACGTTCGTTGCGTCGTCCGGCCATGAGATTGGCGAACAGGGAATGCGGCAATATCTGTCGGCTGGCGCGCCGAAGCCGGATCAAGTGGCCGCGTGGCTCCACCTGGGGGCGAGCATCGCGGCAAAAGGGTCCACGCGAAGGCTCATGACGAACCGGCGGGAATTCCTGCCCGCGCTGAGGGCGCAGTTTTCGGCGGATCCGCAGCCAGAGTTGACGCAGGCGCCGTTGGGCGAACTGGGTCAACTGGCGGCACTGAAGTATCCGTGCGTTGGGATCACTGGAGGACACAGGCTATTCCATTCCCCGGGCGATCTGCCCACCTCTACCAGCGCCGCGATGCTGGAGCCGGTGGGCCAGGCGCTGTTGCGCGTGCTCGCGGACCTGGAATCAGAGCTGTAAGAGCCAGGCGCGGGCCGGCAGATTGGTCAGCCGGGCGAGCGCGAACGCATACCACTGGAGCTGCCGCTCATATTGGGCGCGGCGATCCGTCGCGTCGGCGTCGGTCTTGAAGTCGACGATCTGCCATTCGCCGTTTTCGACAAAAGCGAGGTCGATGATGCCTTCCAGCACGCGGTTGCCTTCCAGCGCAAGTACAAGCGGATATTCGCGATGGCAGCGCTGGGCGGCGCGGGCGCGATCGAGCAATGGGTGCTTGAGAGCGGACGCGACGGCTTCTACAGCGGCCTGACGCTCCTCGCCGGTAGCCCCAAGCACGCGGGCATTCCCATCGGAAAATTTGCCGATGGCGGCGGCCCCGGCATCGAGAGGAGCGTCTCGCATCACGCTGTGAACCAAAGTGCCGAAGCGGCGTCCAGAGACGGTGCGGGCTTGCTTCGCGACCGCGGCCACTTCGACAAGGATCGGCTCGCCCGGCGGCGCGTCAGAGGCCTGGCTGGCGATGAAAACTTCGCGTCTGGAAATGGACGCGGTTTCGATGATGCGCGCGCGATCGGCCGCCCACGCGCGATAGGCGGCGAGACTTGCCCCGCCGTCGTCGGAAAGGATAGTCGCCTGGTGAAAGCCGAGGCCCCCTTCCACGTTCAAGGCCAGCTTCGACGGATCCCACCAGACCACTTCATGATCGCCGTGCCCGGGGCGGAGCAGTCGGCCGGGCCGGACGGAAATTTCCCCTTCGCGATCGTATTCGAGAGGCCGCTGCAGCACGCTCTCCGGGCCGAACGCGGGACAGCCGGGCGCGGGCTGGGATTTGCGCCAATCGGAATTCGATGGATAGATGGCGCGATGCAGAGGGCTCAGCCAGCCGCCATCGGGGAAGGGAGCGTCGCCCACGGCGGGGACGACGAGCAGATCCTTGGCCCGGGTCGCAGCGACATAGGCCACGCGGACGCCCTCGGCTTGTTCGCGGGCGGCTTCCTCGGCCTCGTGATCGACCAGTTCGCGCGGAGCGCAGCGGAGCAGACGTGTGGCGCAGAGGCGGAGTTTGCTGTCGACGTATAGATCGGGATCACGGGCGGCGACGTTGGCGGTGATGTCGGCCAGGATCACGACGGGAAATTCCAGGCCCTTGGCGCCGTGCACGGTTAACAACCGGACGCCGTCGGAGTCCTCTTCGAGGACGGGCGCTTCGGCGGCGTCTTCCTTTTCCGCCTGTGCGGCGAGCTCGTCGACAAAGCCACGGAAGGAGATGCCGCCGCTGATTTCGTAGCTGCGGGCCAGATCGGCGAGGCGGGCGACGTTGGCCAGGATCTGGTTGCCACCGGGCCTCAGAACGAATCCGGCGTGGGCTCTGGTGGCCTCCAGCAGCGCGTTGACGGTGGCGGCGAAGGGGCGGCGGTTACGCGCGCGATGCAGTTCGCCGAGCAGCAGCAGGGCTTCTTCGACGGGAACGAAGTCTTTCCCGGCGGGCTTGCCGGGGCTTGTGAACAGAGGCTTCAGCCGGCCATGTTCATGACGGTAGCGGAGCAGGACCTCATCGCGAATCGCGAACAAAGAGCCTTTGAGAGTGGCGAAAACGCTCAATTCGTCGGCGGGCCACTCGATGGCGGCGAGGCCGGCTCGCAGCGTCTCCACCTCCTCGCGGCGATGGAAGGATTTGGATCCGGCCAGCAAATGCGGGAGGTCGCGGGCTTCGAGCGCCCGGGCGTATTCGCGAGTCAGGTCGGTCTGGCCCTGGGTGCGGCGCCGGAACAGGACGGCCACGTCGCGCGCGCGGAATCCCCAACCGCTGTCCTTCACCAGCCAGGCGATGAACGCGGCGATGGTGTCGGGCAGGCACAGATTGACGGCTTCCTTGGAGAGGCGCGATTTATAAGGACGCGGCACGGGCAGAACGACGACGCTGGGCCGGCCTTCGGGATCGGGGCGATGCTCTTCGAGTGGGGCCCAATCGGCCTGGCCGCTGGCGGTGTCGCCGGTCATTTCCGTTTCAAACGCGGCGTTGACAAACTGTTGGATGTTTCGGACGGACCGGTAGCTCTTGGTCAGGCGTACGAAGCCCACGCCTCGTTCGGTCAGGGCGTCCCGGATCCGGCGGTACAGGACGAGGTCGGCGCGGCGGAACTTATAGATGGATTGCTTGGGATCGCCCACCAAAAAGAGCTTCCCGGGCGATGGCGCGGCTTTGTTCCAATCCGTTTCGTGCCGACTGTCGGCGGAAATCAGCAGAAGAATTTCGGCCTGCAGCGGATCGGTGTCCTGAAATTCGTCGACAAATAGGTGCGTGAAGCGATCCTGCAGGTAGTGGCGTACCGCGGCATGGTCGCGGACCAGGTCACGCACGGCGATTAAAAGGTCGGTGAAATCGAGCTTGCCGGCGCGGCGTTTGCGCTCCGTGTATTCGCCGACGAGGGTGCGCATTTCCTCGCGCAGTTCGGCGGCGAGGTCGGCATCGGCGCGGCGCCGGAACTCCTCGGTCCAGCGCAGCAGTTCGTCGCGGCGAAGCACCAGATCCTCGCGCGCGACACCGCCACCATATTCGCCGGAGCCTTTCTTGAGATCGCGGCGAAGGTCGCGGCCGAGCTTCAGGAGCAGCGCCTCCAGCGCGTCGAAGTCGCGCGCGCGGGCAGCCTCGGCTTTGTCGACCCATCCGGCGAAGTGGCGCGCAGGCGCAAGACCTCGATAGAGATTGTCGTTGATGCGGCGGGGCCGGGCGCTCAGGTTGGCGAGTTCGCGGGCCATACGGGTGAGCGTGGCGATTTCTTCATCACGGGCGAAGGGTTCGCGCGCCCAAGGCGCGGGATAATCGCGCCATTCCACTAACTTCTTTCCGGCGAATTGTAATTGCTCGATGGGAGGCGTTTCATCCCAGGAATCGCGCCAGGCGAGACGCGCGAAGGCTCGCCGCAGGCCGGGAGAGGACGCGTCCAGGCCCTTTTCGAGCCAGGCGCGGAAGGAACGCTGGTAAAGGCGCTGGCTTTGCGCCTCATTCAACTCTTCGAATGCGGGATCGACGCGGGCTTCCACGGGGCGTTCCCGGAGGATCTGCGCGCAGAAGGAGTGGATGGTGCCAATGGACGCTTCTTCCAGGCGTTGAAGCGCATCTTCGAGGAGCGGCGCGGCGTGGCGCTCCTTGTCGAGTTCGGCGCGGAGACGCAACTTCAGCTCGCCGGCGGCCTTGTTGGTGAAGGTCACCGCGGCGATTTTGTCGATGGTGGCCTTCCCTCCTGCCAGCACGGCCACGATGCGGCGCACCAGCTCCGTGGTCTTGCCGGTGCCGGCGGAGGCTTCAACGATGAGGCTCTCGTCGAGCGAGACGCGAATTCGCGCTCGCGCGGCGTCGTCTGTTTCGGCGTGGGCCGCCGGGTTCATGCCATCCCCCGGATTTCAGTCAAGGGTTCGAGACGCTCGTCCTGGCGATTTTTCCTCGCGGAGCGCTGCTCTTCGTAAGGACCGCAGACAGGCCGGTAATCGCAATTTTTGCAGGCGTCTTTTTGTGGAGCGGGCGGCAGGAAGCCGCCGGCGATGGAGCCGTCGATGTTTTCGAGGAGCTTCTTGAGGAAAGCGCGGGAGCGCTCGTTGATGGGAATTTCGATGAATTTATATTCGCCCTTTTGCGTGGAGTAGAGGAGGCGGCCGGACTCCACATCTGCGCCGAGCAACTGGCGCGCGGCGAGGCCGTATAGCAACGGTTGCAGGAATCGGCCTCCGCCGACGTAAGCCGGAGGGTTCTCGGGCGGCTTGCCGGTTTTGTGATCCGTGACGCGCAGAACGCCGCGTGTCGCGTGACGTTCCACCAAGTCGATGGAGCCGCGCACGCGTACGCCTTCTTCCAGATTGGCGTCGTGGCCGGCGCTGGCGGCGTCGCGGCCTGCGAGCGATCGCAAGCCGAAGGCGAATTCGAAGTGCTCTGGGACCCAGTCCACATCGTTGACGGCGATGTGCTGCAGCCAGCCGCGGAGATCGGTGCGCAGATCCTCGATTTCCGTTCTCCAGACGCGGTCGATCGCGGGCGCAAGTTTGTCCGCGAATTCGCCGGCCACCCGATTGAGAACGCTGTCGGCGGTTGTGAGCGCGGACGCAAGGCGTTCGACGTTGACGGGAAGCAGCGCGGCGCTTTTCAGCTCGCCCAGCAGCCGGAACTGGACGGCGTGAAACAGGGCGCCGCGGGTGAGCGGGTCCATTTGCTCCAGCGCCTCCGGGCTTTCGCGGGGGCGCAATCCGAGAATCCCGTGGAGCGCGAATTGGTATGGGCAGACCGCGAATTTCTGGAGCGATGACGGAGACCAAGGGCGTTCGGCGAGCCGGTGTCCTTGTAACACGGCGAGGGCGCCGGCCTCGGCGGTGATCAGGCCGTCCTGCTCCTTCCAGGTTTTGCCCTGCCAGCGCGTCCAGCGGGCGCGGAGCGACCGTACCAGGTGCGGGTTGGCGTCGACAAGATAACGCGCACAACCGGGATCGGCCCGGTTCAGCACTGCCAAGTCGTATTCGGCATCGTCGATCGCGGCGGCCGCCTCGCGCGGCGCGGGCCAGTTCAGGCGTGAGGGCGCGGCGTCGCGCGTCTTCTCCTCGAACGCTTTTAGCTCCGGAAGGCTGCCGTGAATCGCGCGCGGGAGTTCCAGCGCATAGAAGGAGGGCACCCGGGCGCGTCCTTCGGCGACATCCATGCGCGGATAGGATACGATCAGTCTATCCCTGGCGGCGGCGACGGCCAGATGCAGGCGCGCGCGCTCCTGATCCACGCGATGATGGCGTAGCGGGAGATGTTCGCAGGCGGCCCTACGGAAGACGTCCAGCAGCAGCGGGTCTTCGAAGGCGCGCTGCGGGAACAGGCCCTCGGCGAGGCCGGGCAAAAAGACAACTGGGAATTCCTGGCCGCGCGATTCCTCGATGGAACACACCAGCACGCAGCCGTTGCGTCGGCCTGGTGGCTCGCGGCGGAGAAATCCCAACCGCTCGGCGAGCACTTCAGCGACTTCTTCGAGCGAAGCAGGTCCAACGTCGCCCATGGGCGCGAATTCGGCCAGCACGCTGAGCACGCCCTCGGGATTCTTGAGCGCGCGGCTCGCCAGGGAGCCGAGAGCCTCCAGCCAGTCTTTCCAGAAGGCCTTAGCCGGCAGTGCATCCAGTGTTTCGATCAGTGGGAGAGCGAAGCTTTCGAAGTGGCGGAGCTGTTCGAGCTGCCAGGAGAGATGCCGGCGCGACCCTTCATCGTTGTCCCGCTCCAGCGCGGCAAGTTGCAACTCGAACTCCTGCTCCAGGCCTCTCAGTCGCCGGGCCCAGCGGTCCCGTCCGCCGATTACCGCGGCGTCGGCCAGCAGTTTTTCCCAAGCGGACGGCGCGGGCCTTTCCGGGCGATCCGCCTGCTCGCGGGGAGCCTCCTGGGAACGGAGCAGTTCGTCCTCGGCGGCGATCCATTCGGAGGGATTCTCCACAGCCGGAACCTGGCCCAGGGAAAGATACTCGGCGAACCGCGAGGCGGGGCATTTCTCGGCAGCGCAGGCCAGCAGCGCCAGAAAGGCACGTCCTCCGGGATCTGGGCGAATCGTTCCGCGGGTGAAATATGCAGGAATGCGGGCGCGGCGCAAGGCGTCCTCGATAACGGGCTGATAGCGGTCCGGATTGCGAAGCAGAATCGCCATGCCGTCGAAGGGCGCGCCTTGTTCGGCCAGCTTCAGGATACGGCGCGCGATCTCCACGGATTCCAGCGCTTCTCCCGGAGCGGAGAAAATGTCGAAGGCGCCGTCATCAATCGGATAGGGAGGCGCGGCTGGGGAAAACAGATAGTGGCGCAGGTGCTCGAGGGAGGAACTCGCGCCGGCAGTGTCCAGATCTTCGGCTTTTACGCCGAGAATCTCCTCGAGTTCATCCGCGTCGGATGTCGTGGCGACGATAACGTCGGGTGCCTGATGAACGAGCGCGCGGAAGAATTCGCGATGGGCGTACGAGTCAAGCGGAACGTCCAGAAACAGGAGCGGCAGGCCAAGCCAGCGGTGGGAGGCGACTTCCTGCGCCAGTTCAAAAATGCGCGATAGGTCCGCCAGGGAGCGGTCCTGCAACTCCGTTGCGTAGCGCGCGAGAAGGCGCGCCATGTCCGGGCCGGGCGCTCCGGTTTTGACAAGCGCATCCGGTGCGACCCGAGCCAGACGCAACTCCCCCAACGTGCGGGCGAGCGCGCGCGCGAATCCGGGCATCGATGCGACGCTCTCAAAATAGGTGAAGGATCGCGCGGAGCGCTCCGCATGAATCACGCGGGATGCCAGCGCTTCGACTCCTAATGCACTCAGCGGCGCCAGTTCACCTAAGGCCAATGCCGGCCTGGCCAGATCAACGGCAAACTGAACCAGCGTCGTTCGATGAAGGCCACAGATTCCGGATAGGGAGTGTACGAGGTCTTCCCCTGCCAGAAAGGTGGGCGAAATCACGACGCTTTCGGGATATGCCGAAAGGATGTGTTTGATGGCACTGAGGCAGCGGGTGTTCGACCGCGATTTCACCATGCGCCGCTTGCTGTTCATGTTCCTTAGTCCAGTGGCATAACCGAATGCGGGCGTTTCGGGAAATACAAAAAAGTGAAAAAATCTTTTACAAACCGTAACCCTGACGACCCAAGTGGCGTTTATACATATAACTTAAATCCCCGTTACGACGGCGGGCGCTCTCACCCCTTTTCACCCATAGAAAGCGCCCGCTTTCCTCCAATCCTCCCCGGTGCATCAGTCGATGTTGTCGAACAGGACCGAGCTGAGATAGCGCTCGCCCGCGTCCGGCAGAATCACGACGATCGTCTTGTGCTTCATGTCCGGTTCATGGGCGATCCTGACGGCAGCCGCTGTGGCCGCCCCGCAGGAGATGCCGCACAAGATCCCCTCTTCGCGCGCCAGGCGCCGGGCCATCTCAATGGATTCGTCGTCGCCCACCCGCACCATGCGGTCGATCATCGACAGATCGAGCGTGCCGGGAATAAATCCCGCGCCGATTCCCTGGATGCCGTGCGGGCCGGGCTGCATTTCCATGCCGGCCAGCTTCTGCGAGATCACCGGGCTGCCTTCCGGTTCCACGCCGATGGAAACGAGGGGGTGCTTTTTCTCCTGCTTGATGTAGCGCGAGATTCCGGTGATGGTTCCCCCGGTGCCAACCCCAGCGACCAGAACGTCCACCGCGCCTTGCGTGTCTTCGAAAATCTCCGGGCCGGTCGTGCGGCAGTGGATGTCCGGATTGGCGGGATTCTGGAACTGCTGCAGGAGCACGTAGCGGTCGGGCTCGGCGGCGACCATCTCTTCGGCACGCTTGATCGATTCCGCCATGCCTAGAGCGCCGTCGGTGAGGATGAGATTCGCGCCGAAGGCCCTCAGCACCTTACGCCGTTCGAGGGACATCGTCTCCGGCATCAGCAGCGTGACCTTGTAGCCGCGGGCAGCGCCAACAAAGGCCAGAGCGATGCCGGTGTTACCGCTGGTGGGCTCGATCAGTTCCTTGCCGGGCTTGAGGATGCCGCTCCGTTCCGCGTCCCAGATCATTGACGCGCCAATCCGGCACTTGACCGAATAGGCGGGATTGCGGCCCTCGATTTTGGCCAGCATGGTGACGGGTGCTCCGTCGATGACACGGTTCAGCCGCACGAGGGGCGTTTTGCCAATGCTGAAGGAATTATCGGAATAAACCATCAAATCTCCCAGTTAGGCACGTAGCGGGTCTGCATCTCGCGCCATCGCCGGACCAGTTCGGCGAAGGTGGTTCGGTCGACCACGCCGGAGATGGCCGCATCGACACGTTTCCAGAGATCCGAGAACGCATCGGGCGAGGGGCGTTTGGCCTTCTTGCCGTCCTCGACGAACTTCAGCACTTCGCCGACGGTGATCTGATCGGCAGTCCGGGCTAGGCGATACCCCCCTTCGGCTCCGCGCCGCGATTCAACGAAGCCTCCCTGCTTCAGGCTGGCCAGAATCAACTCCAGGAATTTCTGCGGAATTTTCTGCCTCGCTGCGATGTCGGCGATCTTCACCGGCTCCCCGGCCGGTTGCATCGACAGATCGAAGATCGCCTGCAAGGCGTATTCGCCTTTGACGGAAATGTTCATTGCCTAAGAGATTGTACTTGATTCGGCGGGTTAGGGCGTCACATCGGTGACCGGAAGATCCCAATGGGCGAGGAGGATCTCAAATCGGCGTTGCTCTTCGCGCTTGTAGGCGGCCTGATCCGGCCAAAGCTGCCTGATGAGGCGCTCCTCGTCGGGGTTGGCGGTAGTCCCCAACGTCGAGTTCCTGAATTTAATGGTCACGCGGTAGTCCCAGCGCGAATCTTCCGTCATGTGATTGGCCGGGGTTTCGACCTTCACCGAAAGCATTCGCCCGCTTTCCACCTGCTTCTTGAGCAGCGGATAGTGATTCTTTAAAAAGAGCTGCAAAAATTCCTGCTGGTGGCCCCACTGAACCTTGTAATAATATTCGACCGAGTAAGGCTGATCGGCCGAGCCGTGCGCGGGCGCTCCCTGGCCAGGGAGAACGGGAGAGAAGCCGAGGAGCAAGAGGGAGAGAAGAACGATTTTCATTTAATGTCCTTGATTGATTCGGATTCTAGCAGAACACCGACTGCGCAAGAGGACCGGCGGTCCGGGTCAGAAACAAACGGGCGGCGTCCGGAGTTCCGGACGCCGCCCGCTGTCTGTCAACCGGAAATTCCGGCTAAGGGTTAGTTCGTGTGCATTGCGTCGACCGCGAATTGCGCGCCCGCCGCATGGCACACCGTGCACGCTTCGCCCAGCGTCGACGTGTTCGATGCGAAATGCGCCGATGCGTCTTTGGCCGCGTGGCAGCCGCTGCAGGCAGACGCGGTTGCCTGAATTGGATTGATCCAGCCTTGCGGATCGACCACCTGGTTCAGTCCGATCGGCAGATTCTGCTCGCTGCCGTTGACGTGGCACAGGGAGCAGTTCTTCAAGTCCTTCGTGTCACCGGCCGGGCCCATAGCGGGGAAAAGCACGCCGGAGAAATCGTGGGTGTTTCCGCCAAAACCAGCCACGGTGTACGGCTTGCCGCCGTCGGCCACGACGTTCACTCCGTCATGGATGCGATGCACCATCACGGCAAAGTTGATCGTCTGCGCCGTCTGATTCGGGGGGCGCTGCGAGAAATCCGTGTCCGACGGATTATGGCACAACACGCAGTACTGCGGGTCATTCCGCCGGTTTCCATGCAGCGTCAAGCTGATGTGGCAGTTGTTGCAGTTGTTCTTCGCCACCACCTGCCGTCTGGACTGGACCGCGGAGCCGTCCACTGAGAAGTACACGATCTGGTTCCGGGTTCCGCTCTCCACCTGCTGCGCGGCGGTCGTATTCGGGAGGATATTCTCCAGACGTTCCGATTCCACGCCAATCGCATAAGTTCCCACGGCTTTCGCCGGGATCGCGTGCTGGAAGGTGTAGGTGCAGTTGCCCGATCCGTCGCAGGTCCCCTGCGTTCCGTCCTCGGCCACATAGCCGGGCGTGGTCACATCGTTGCCGAAGCTGGTGTAGCCGTAGTCGGTGGTGGGGCCCGCGAGCGTGAACTGAATATCCTCGAGGGTTGGATCGTTCAGCGCGATCGGGTTTCCATTGAGGTCCTTCACCGTGTAGGCGACCACGGGCTTCTGGCCAGCGTTGGTGTTGGTGACGCCGGTGATGGTCACCGCGATGCTGGAGATCAAGGTATCCGGGTTCTGTGGATAGGTACCCGGTGTGTCGTTGGGAACCACGTGCGCTCCCAGGATGGATGCATCGAAGGGATGCTCGCCCTTCGGCTGATGGCAGTTTGCGCACTGCGTATCGTCGGTCTGGTAGCCTCCCGGATGGTTCGCCCCGCTCGCGAAGTTCACGTCGTCGTGGCATGCCCCACAGGCGGCGCGGCTGGGCTTGGACAAGAATGCCTGGGCTTGTGCGGCTCCCGTGGTCTGGCTGTGGCAAACCTCGCAGCGCCGCGGGTCGGCAGGATCGATCACGGTGGAGAAATCGTTTACCGAGTTC
>JBBIVT010000015.1:14254-50678 GCA_037439565.1 Acidobacteriota bacterium
GCCGTTCATGCCGATCGTCGTCGTGACGGTGGGGTCGAACCCCGCCGGAGCCTGCGCCTTAAAGGTGTACTGATACTGGCCCGCGCCTTGCGAGGTCAGCACTCCGCCGCCGAGTTCGAAGTTCGGCCGCGTCACGGTTCCGAGCTTGGCCCCGGTAGCCGAAGCTGTTGTGTAGGACACATATTGCTCTTGGTTTTGCGGAATGTAAGCGGCGAAGTAGGTGAGCGCGACTTTGCCGGGAGTATTCACGCCCGCCGCATCCAACGGCGCTCCGGCGGGATCCGTCAACGTGAAGTTGACCGTGATCGCACCCGTCGTGGCGATGCTCGCCGAATTGATGACTATGTTGAGCCCCGGCCGGACGAAAGCCACCAAGGCGGGATCCGCATAGGACGCCTTATCCCGTGGACCATAGGTGAATTTCTTACTTTCGCCAGTGAGGCAGAGAGTGAGGACCACGGCGATCGCCGCGATCCTGAACAATAAGGGAAGCTGTTTCATGGGCAAACCTCAAATATCCTTCCAGTTGATCCCGCCCGGCATCCTCTGCGGATTGGGTAATCCGAAGGATCGAATTTACAGAAGCCGGTCGTTATCGGAGTTCACCCGCGCAGTTCGGATTCCAATAGATTTTCATTTATTTTCAGCCAATTAACGGAAGCGTTATTGCGTCACAACGCGACTTAACCCAAAAGATCGCGTTTTCGCGCGGCGGATTCGTTAGCGTGAGAGAAGAATATTTTTCGCGAGCAGAGATTGAAGCGCTTCAATCTCTGCCACATAGCATACGCAAAAGAGAAAGGGCCCCGGCGAAGGGATTTCCCTGTTCTTCCGATTACTGGCTCTGGCTACTCCGAATGCAACGGCAGATCGATCTGGACCAGCAGGCCCGGCTCCGCGTTTTTTGCGGTCATGGTGCCGTGATGGACGGTGACGGCTCGATGGGCGATCGCTAATCCGAGGCCGACCCCGCCGGTGGAGGAGTCGCGCGACTGATCGACCCTGAAGAATGGCTTAAAAATCTTGGGGAGTTCGGCGGCGGGGACTCCGGGGCCGTAATCGCGGACCGTGATTTCTGCGTCGTCGTGGCCGGTGGCGAGCTTCACTTCAATGGGCGTTCCCTCTGGCGCGTAACGGATGGCGTTGCGGACGATGTTTTCGACAGCACGGCGCAGCAATTCGCGGTCGCCCCGGAAATGAAGCGATTGTGGGGCCTCCAGCTGAACCTTGCAGCCGTGCGCCTCCGCTTCCACGGAGCAATCGTCCACCACTTCGCGCAGAAAATCGTCCAATGGCAGATCGGTGAGGTTGCGCAATGATGGGTCGCCTTCCACGCGCGTAACCTGCAGCAGCGCGCCTACCAGATCGGTGAGCCGGGCGACCTCCTTCTTCAGCCGGGCGGTGGCAGCCTCGCGATCCTGGGCGGTGCGGGAGAGCTCGACGGCGAAGCTCAAGCGGGCGAGGGGTGTGCGCAGTTCATGGGAAATATCCTGCAGTAGGCGCCTTTCGGCGGTGAGCAGCGTTTCCATGCGCTCCGCCATCTGGTCGAATGCGCGCGCGAGGTTACCAATTTCGTCGCGGCGTTTGGAACGCATCCGGGCCGCCAGATCGCCGCGGCCGAACCGGTCCACTGTGCGCTCCAATTGGCGCAGCGGCGCCGCCAGATTCACGGCCAGCAGCCAGCACAGCAGCGCGAGCGCCACGAACACGAGCAAATAGTAAGGCAGAAAGCTCCAGGGGTCGAAGTTGTTGGGCTGAGCCACGACAATCCAGCGGTACGGATTGGTGGGAGACGCGGGTGCCACCATGATGTGCACTTCGCCCCGGTGGCCGAAGGCCTGGAACATGCCGAAGGGCCAAGGCAGAGGCCGCTGCGGCTTCTGAGTCAGCCACGCGGAGCGGTCCTCGCCGGTGACCATGTCCTTGCCTGTGGCGTCGGTCAAATGATGTTCGATGCCGAAGTGTTTATCGACGCGATTGAGATAATCGTTCAGCTTTTCCACGCCGCCCGATTCATAGGCCTCGCGAGCCTCGCGGAGCTGCCACGTAGACATCTTTTCGAACGGGCCGCCGTGTCCGAAGGAGCGTACCTGCGCCGCCGCCGCAATCAGCGCGAAGGCCACCGCCGAAAATACCAGCGTCCCGAAGCACCACAGCAATACTTTTGCGTAGACCGATCTCATTCCGATTTCCCCATGGTGAACATATAGCCCACGCCGCGCACGGTGCGGATGGGGGTCATGTCGCCCCGCTCGAGCTTCTTGCGCAGATGACTGATGTGGACGTCCAGAGAGCGCTCGTACGGATTCGATTCGCGCTGATGCAGCACGGCGGTTAGCTCATCGCGCGAGACGATGCGCCCTGCGGAGCGGGCGAGCAGGTCCAGAATATCGAATTCAATGGAGGTCACATCGATTTGCTCCGCTCCGGCCCACACT
The DNA here is from genome assembly GCA_037439565.1 of Acidobacteriota bacterium. GTDB lineage: Bacteria > Acidobacteriota > Terriglobia > Bryobacterales > Bryobacteraceae > Palsa-187. Next base: position 16,693 of record JBBIVT010000015.1, read on the forward strand.
TCACGCGAACGCTCGTCGAGCGTGAGGCCTTCGACCTCGAATCTGTGCGTCTTGCTCTGTTCTGTGGCGCCGGCGCGCCGCAGCACGGCTCGGATGCGCGCGAGAAGTTCATCGGGTGCGAAAGGCTTGGGCAGATAATCATCGGCGCCCGCGTTCAGGCCGGCAATGCGGTCGCGCTCCTCCGTACGGGCGGTTAGCATGATCACCGGAACGGAACTGCGGCGGCGCAACTGCTTCAACACTTCAAAGCCGTCAAGCACAGGGAGCATTCCGTCCAGAATCACCAGATCGAAATTTCCCTCGAGCGCGCGGGCCAGGCCTCTGCGGCCGTCGTGCGCGGCTTCGAGCTTCAACTCGTGTTGCGCAAAAAAGTCGGCCATCAGGGCGCACAGCTCCGTGTCGTCTTCCACTAATAGGATGGATTTCTCCGCCATCTCTCCTTCTTTGTAACGCATTCAACACACATGCGTACCGCATTTAACAAATCTTAACGGTTTGGAAGGTGTGTGGATGAAGAGATGATCCCGGGGCGCTTCCGAATGTGTTCACAAAAGCAGGGATTATACTGATGCGTATGTATCGCGCACTCCTTGCCGTCTTCTTGTTGTGTGTTCCCGCGTGTGCCGCTGACAAAGCGTCCGCCTTGGACGCGCTGGTGGCCAGATATCACCAACTGGGATTGTTCAATGGCTCGGCTTTGGTTGCCGAAAACGGCCGTGCGATCCTGCGGAAGGGTTACGGCGAAGCCAATATGGAGTGGCACATCGCCAACACGCCGGATACGCGGTTCCGCCTGGGCTCGATCACCAAGCAGTTCACCGCAACGCTGGTGATGCAGATGGTGGAGAAGGGCCAGATCGACCTGAATGCGCCCATTTCGCGCTATCTGCCCGGCTATCCCAAGCCCAACGGCGACCGCGTGACGATTCATCAACTGCTGAATCACACGTCGGGCATTCCGGGCTACACGGAGTTGCCCTCTTTCGGCGGCGAGGCGCGCCTGCCCCAGAAGCCGGCGGAATTTATAAAGATGTTTTCCGGCCTCGACCTGCTGTTTGAGCCTGGTACGAAGTTCAGCTACAGCAATTCGGGATATTTCCTGCTCGGCGTGATTCTGGAAAAAGTCTCGGGCAAGCCCTACGAGCAACTGCTGCGCGAGCGGATTTTCGATCCGCTCGGCATGAAGGAGTCGGGCTACGATTCCACGCGGCCGATCCTTGAAAAGCGCGCTGCGGGCTATGACGCGACGCTCGACGGGTATTTCAATACCGGATACCTGGACATGGGCGAGCCGTTTGCGGCGGGCTCGCTCTATTCCTCCGTGGACGATTTGCTGCTCTGGGATCAGGCACTGTATGGCGAGAAGATCCTGAGCGCGGCCAGCAAGGAAAAGATGTTTACCCCTGGATTGAGCGATTATGGCTACGCGTTCATGATCCGCAAAGGCGCGGTGACGCGCATCGAGCACGGCGGAGGGATCAACGGTTTCAACACGGTGATCTCGCGCGATATCGAGCCGAAGCGGCTGTACGTGCTCCTCAACAACGCCGGCGGCGCGCCGCTCCCGGAAATGGTGGACGGCCTGCGCGCCATTCTCGAGGGAAAAGATGCAAAGATGCCGAAGACGCCCGCGGCTCCCATCCTTTATGAGACATGGCAGACGGGCGGAATCCAAGCCGTGATGGCGCAGTGGGCGCAGATGAAGCAGGGCTCGGTGTACGACGCGAGCGCGGGCGAGTTGACCAGGCTCGCCGGAGCGCTGCTCGGCAAGGGAAAGTCTGAGGACGCTCTCGCGCTTGCTAAGGAAGCGTCGGCGATGGCGCCCAAGTCGGCCGGCGTTGCGATGTTCCTGGGGCAGGCCGAATCGGCGGCGGGACACAAGGTCGAGGCGCTGCAGGCTTATGGCAAGGCGATCGAGTTGAGCGAGACGCCGCGCGCTTTCCCGCTGTTGACGCACGCGATTCAGGAATTGTCGGTCACGGCGCCAAAGAAATAATCTACGCCGGCCAGATCCTGCCGAGCACGCGAATCGCGTTACCGCCGAGGATTCCTTTGATCTCGGAGTCGCTATAGCCTCTGCCGATCAACCCGTCGGTGAGATCGAACATCCGTTGGGGATGGTCCAGTCCCGTGGTCGCCACCATGTCGGGCTTCGCCACGTGGTAGCGATAGCGCTCAAAGTTTGGCTGGTCCTGCGGACGGAAGCCCCCACTGCCGTGCACCGGGTTGCCGTAACCGATCACGTCCAGATCGCTGCCGACGGCCAGATATTCCGGGCCCACCAGTTTACGGACGTAATCGAAGTGGTCGAGCACGTCGGATATGCCTACTGGCTCCTCGTTGCGGACCATGAACCGGATGAACGCGACGCCCATCACGCCGCCCGTTTTTGCCATCTTGCGGATCGCTTCGTCCGTTTTGGCCCGGGGATGTCCCTGAATCACGGAGCGGCAGGTGGCGTGGGTGAACAGGACCGGCTTGGTGGCGGCAGCCAAAGCGTCCAAAGTAGTTTGGTCGGCGCAGTGCGAAACATCGACGGCCATGCCGACTTTTTCCATTCGTTTCATGATTGCAAGGCCGAACACGGACAATCCACCGTCCCGCTGTTCCAGGAACCCGCTGCCGATGCGGTTATTGAAGTTATAGGTCAGTTGCGAGAGGCGCTGGCCCAGCGAGAAGAACTCGTCGACGTCATCGGGAGCGCGGAAGTGGGTGGAATTCTGAAGCGTCAGCAGGATGCCGACCTTCCTCCCATTGTGCGCGCGGGCGAAATCGCCAGCGCTGTCGATGCGGAGGAGCGTGTCGCTGTTTGCGGCAAGGAAACCGTTCCAGCGAGCGAAGAACCGCAGCCCACCCTGATAATCCTGCGCGCCGGAACCGAGCGCGAAAGCGTTGATTCCCGAACGAAGATAGACGGCGGCATCGGACGGCGTGAAGGAGCGCGGCTTGTCGAGCCAAAGTTCGTTTTTGGGCGGCTTGTCCGCAAAATCGGCGAATCGGAACTGATTGAGGAGGTCCACCGTGGGGGTCTCGGCGAGCAACTGGATCGCGCGGGCTGAATATTTCGTGTCTGATTGGGCGAAGACCCGGAAACGGCCCAACAGGACGGCTGGGGCGGCGCATCGGATGACGGTTCTACGGCTGACAGGCGGCATGTTAGAAAATTAGACCACTTTTCCTGGCTCGCGCGTCTACCTTAGCAAGGGAGCCGCCTCTGGCGTGCTTCTGATATTCTGTTACCAGAGGGCTTTCGCCTATGAATCGACGTTTTCAATACTCCGTGGTTGCCGGTTCCACCTGTGTGGTGGCGCTGCTTTTGTTCGGGGCAGTGCGTGGGCGCAGCGCATCGACGGACAACCCGTACAGCAACCTCGGCGTGTACAGCGAAGTCCTTTCGAAGATCAAGCTGGATTACGTCGAGGAGCCGGACATGAAGGCGGTGACTCTGGGTGCCATTAATGGGCTGCTCGAGTCGATCGATCCCTATGCTAGCTATCTGAATGCGGATCAGTACAAACAGTATTTGAAGTCGAAAGATACGAAGAAGGCCGACGTCGGCTTGGTGCTTTCCAAACGCTTTGGCTATATGGGTGTGGTGGACGCGATTCCCGGATCACCGGCGGCCAAGGCTGGGCTGGGAACAGGTGACGTCATCGAATCGATCAGCAATGTATCGACGCGGGATATGCCGCTGGCCTTCGCAGAGATCCTGTTTCAGGGCGATCCCGGTTCGACCATCGAACTAAGCGTCCTGCGGGCGCGTAAATCGGAAGCCCAAAAAGTGACGCTCACCCGCGCCGCGCTGGTCTACCCGCCCCTTTCCGCGAGGCTAACCACAGATCAGGGTCCGGACGCCATCGGAGTGATTCAGACTTCCACGCTGCCCGAGGGCCGTGTGAAAGAGATCGCGGCGAAGATCTCGGAATTGGAAAAACAAGGAGCCAAAAAGCTGGTGCTTGATCTGCGCCACTGCGCCACCGGGGCGGACGAGGACGGAATCGCCCTGGCCAACCTGTTCATTGATAAAGGCCTGATTACCTACACGCAGGGGCAGAAGTCGCCCCGGCAGGACTTCCAGGCAACGGCGTCGAAGGCAGTCACAAAGCTGCCGTTGGCCGTTATCGTGAACCGGGGAACGGCGGGCGCGGCGGAGATCGCCGCGGCGGCGCTACTCGACTCCAAGCGCGCGGAACTGGTGGGTGAGCGCACCTACGGCGATGCCGCCATCCGCAAACCGATCACCATGGAGGATGGCAGCGCGGTGATTCTATCCGTGGCCAAATATTATTCGCCTGGCGGAAAAGCGATTCAGGATACCGGCGTAACGCCGGGGACACTCCAGGCGGACGCGGAAGCGGCGGCGGTCGATGACGACGACGAGAGCGATAATCCAGCGCCGGCCGAGGCGAAGAAGACGCTGCCCGAACGGCCGAGCGCCGATCCAGTTCTGTTGAAGACCTACGAAATCCTCAAGAAATAATGCCGATCTACGAATACCGTTGTGAAAAGTGCGGCAAGACGTTCGAAAGGCTGCAGCGTTTTTCAGACGATCCAGTGAAGGTGCACGAAGGATGCGGAGGCGCTGTGGAGCGCCTCATATCGCAATCTGCATTCCAGTTGAAGGGCAGCGGTTGGTACGTCACCGACTATGCCAAAGGTTCCTCGGCCGCGCAGACGTCCAAGGGCGAGGCCAAGACCGAGGCGTCCAGTGAATCCAAGGGCGCGTCAAAGAGCGAATCCACAGGCGAGACTAAGACCGAGTCGAAGGTCGAGGCCAAGACTGAGTCCAAGCCGGCGGCGAGCACGAAAGCCGATTGAGGCCCATCGCGTTATGGATCCCTGCCTTGCGGGCTGGGCTGCATCCCTCCTACTTCAGCCAAAGCGGGAGGAAAAACAGGCTAGAAAATCCGGTCTTGTTTCTTCAGCGTCCCAATCGATCCAATGTTCGACACCGAGAACGCGACCTGTACTTCGCTGCGGTCCGTGGTTCCGAACGCCAGCCGCAGATAACGGACGCTAATTCCACAGCAATCGGTGTTTTTGGTCGCTTGTAACTGCCAGTAAGTCGGCCTGCCCAGCCGAAAATCGTAGGCGATGTTTCCGCCGTAGTTCCAACCTCGGCGATTGGACCGTCCCCACCGGACACCGGCGTTCAACTGATCTGAGGTCGGGAACAGAATTGGGTTGGTATTGATCAGCGTGTGGCCCAGGTTCCAATAAATCTGGTCAATGCGCCCGTCCACGGTGACGCTGCTGTTGGCGATGGAGTGACGCTCGATGTCGTAGTCGGTCCGCCATTCGAAGTTGACCTTGGATTGGATTCGCAAATCGCTCACTACTGGCGAGTCGTGGCGGAAACCGTCAAGATATGCAAATCCGGTGAGATCGATTTCACTCGCGATGACGTTCCGGACGTTGGGCGTAATCGCGCCGCCGAAGGTCGGATCTAGGTAGCGGTCATACCAGAGTTGCCACGTGATGAACTCCTTCACGAGGCCGTTTTTGTCCTTTGTGAAGAGGCGGTTGGTGAGCGAGAACTCGATCTGGTTGGTGTTGGTCAGTAGTTCGGTTTCGTCGAAACGGATCAGGCGGCCGAAGTTATTGATCCCCGAGACGTCGGTATAAGTGATCCGCGGCTCGATGACATGCTGCATCTTCTCGCCCATCCATTTGGGCGCCTTGAAGACGCGGGCAAGCGAGGGCAGCAGCAGGTCCACGGAGATGCTGCGGGCACTGCGCAAGACGTTCTGGCCGCTCACCGCAGGCGCATCAAAGGGTTGGCCCAGGGTCATGCTGGAACCATAGAATGTCTCGCGAACCCCGAACGTGGGGATCAGTTGGATATCGCCCCAGTGGAAGGCGGTGGTAATCTGCGGACCGACGTCGAGCCGGGGAACAAAATTCCGGGTCTGGAACTCGGCCTGGCTGCGATCGAGCAGGCCAGCGCTGGAATCGAACGAGACGTAAAAGGGCCAATGGAAAACCTGGACCTCGTGTTCGCGCTCGCTGAAGTTGACTTCCGGCAGCTTGCGAATCTCGATGCTGGTTTGCGGAAGCGCGGTGAGGAAGTCGAAATTGCGCTGGCCAACGAAACTGAAGCCGAAGTCCCCCCAATGCTTGGCAAGGAATCCGATGGAGCGGGTCTCGCCATACACCGCCTCGTTATAGGACTGGGTGAACTGTTGAAGGAAGGCCAGAGAGGAAAGATAATCGACGTCGGCGCGGGCTTCCCACCCGGAACTGAACTCGTATCGAGCTCTTAACGTCACGTGGAGGCCCTGGTCGGAAGTTCCTTGCGTCACCTGATTGGTTTTCAGCCCGAACAGCTGCATGTCGAAATCCGAGTTTTGGTTGATGCGGCCGCGAAGCTCCACAAAGTGGGCCAGACCCGCGCCGGTGTAGTAAGTTCCGTTGTAGGCCAGGTCGAAACTCCGGTTAATCACCCAGTAATAACCGAAGGCGGCGGTATAGCCGTGGGTTGAACTGGTTCCGATGCCGGGAAGAAGGAGCCCGCTCTTGCGAGGCATCTTCTTTAAGTCCTTATAAAAGTAAGGAGTATAAAAAACGGGAATGTTCTTTAAATAAAACCAAGCGTTCCGGGTGGTGGCGTGGCTGCCGGGAACCACGGTAAAGGTCGGCCCTTTGAAGATCCACCATGGTTTCGGGACGATACAATCCGTCAGAAACCCGTCATGGACGATGTAAACGTCGTCTTTTCTCTCCAGCCAGTCCCCCTCGAAGTAAAAAGGATTGGTAGTGGTGTTCAGACCTGGGCGCGCTTGAATTGTGGACGCGGCGGAGCCCTTCACGTGGTAGAAATTGCCGCTATCCTCGTCCAGATAGTACTCAGTTTTGTCACAATCGAGCTTCTCCCCGCGCGCAAAGTACTCAAAATGAACGTGTCCGCGGGCCTCGACGTAGTTGGTGTCGGTGTTCCAGTCCAACTCGTCGGCCTTGATCTCCATGTCCGGAGTTTCGATGCGGACGTTGCCGCGAAGGTGTCTCCAACCTCCTTCCACCTCCTGGGCGCAATCGGTGACCGTGCCGGCTTTGACGTCGGCGAGACACGTATCCTCGACGAAAACCTCTTTGGGATCTTTGGGTGCGTCCGGCCGGACGGGCAGGACCTTCTTATTGACGTCCGGGCTGATGGGAGATGTCTGCGCCGGGGAGGGAGGAATTGGGGAAGGAACGACCTGGGCCTGGAGAGCAAACGTGAATAGGCTGAACGTAATAGGACACCAAAGTGCTCGTACTACATAAAGTTCGTGACAAAAAGCCGCAATTATGGTACTTAAGATTGATACACTTCTGGCGACAGGCCCGGAAGGCTGGATAGCAAGGCTCAATCGAGAACCGTAACAGAGCGGCGATAGGCGCGTCAAGGAGCAACATGCAGTGCACATACTGCCAGACTTGGAATGAGCACGACGAACGGCGCTGCGTGCGCTGCGGACGCCGCCTGCATCTGGCCTCCGCGCGGCCTGCTCCGGATGCATATCCGTTGAGCTCTGGGACGGGGAACGCGGCGACGGCACTGGCGCTGGAAAGCATTCCCGGCGGTCAGCCAATGCGGGAAGCCCCTTCCGAGCGAACCGGATATCAACCATCGCTCTTTCGTGACGCGGCCTACGGGGAACACGTTCCCGGGCCAAAGGTAATTCCCATTCCGATGCTGACACCGGCACGGCCAGCGGCAGCGCCGGTGCAGCGCCGCGCGCGTCCGGCATCTCCTCGCGCGCCGCGGCGCGTGTCGCAATCGCAGCAGTCGCTCGATTTTTACGGAGCACCGGCGGATCCGCCGCTTGACACAGAGGTCCACGCAGTGATTTATTGTGACGCTCCAGTGGCGTCGCCGACCCATCGGGCGATCGCGGCGGCGTTTGACATCAGCATGGTGCTGATCGCGATGGGGGTCTTCCTGGGGGTTTTTTTCCTATCGGGCGGTATTCTTGCACTTTCTAAACAAAATGCCCCATTCCTGATCCTCGTGGCCGCGCTGATGACGCTGTTCTACCACTTCCTGTGGGTGCTGGGGAACGGGGAAACGCCGGGCATGCGATTCGCTGGATTGCGTCTAGTCAACTTCGACGGCCGCTGTCCGGATCGTGACCAGAGGGCCTTCCGGCAGGTTTCGAGTCTGCTGAGCGTTCTTTCGATCGGGCTGGGAGTGGTCTGGGCGCTGGTGGATGAGGAAAAGCTCACTTGGCACGACCACATCTCGAAAACATTCCCGACGCCAGGCTAGAGCCCGTCTTTTCCCACTTTCGCCGCGCCGATGGTAGATTGAAGGTGTGAGCCGTCCGGTCGCCCGATTCAACCCGTCCCGCCGCTATTATCCCTTGGCGCTGTTTGCCGTGGGCGGAGCCTTCTTCAGCGGATGGACGGCTCTACACTGGGCTCCGGCCTGGATTGCCTGCGGAGCGTTCATCCTTACTGCTCTGGCGATCCTGGCTCTGGCTTTGCGGCCGGCCATCGAGATCCATGAGACCCATTTGGTGATGGGCCGAAGAAAAGTGGCCTGGGTCGACATCCGGCAGGTAGATCAAACTGGCTGGAACGCTCCGCTGGCGGTGTATCTGACGCTGGCCGATGGGCACAAATTTCTGCTCCTTTACCCGGGCGATCTGGACTCTTCCACCAGCCTGCTGCGTCATCTGCGACGCTATGCCAAGGAGGCGCGGCTCGACGGGATTCCCTACGCCCAATTCTGGGGCGAAGCCACGGGACGCAAGCAGACCGTGCATCCGCCGCCTGCCCGGTATCCTCTGCTCCGTCCGGAGGACGAGGACGAAGTGGAAAGAATGTACCAGAAGCTAAAATCGGTTGGTCGCATCGACGGACGGGGTTCAGACGAGAAGTGACCGGCCGGAGCTCGTGAAGCCGCTTCTGCGCGCCGGCGCGCTTGTGTTGTTGCTGGCCCTGTTCTTCCTCCTGTATCAACCGGCGCTGGCGGCATTGGGCGGGTATTTGGTGAACGCGGAACCGCCGGTGAAGGCCGACCTGATTCTGGTACTGGCGGGCGACGGATTCGGACACCGGATTCTCAAAGGAGCGGAACTAGCGAGACAGGGTTATGCGCCGAAGGTGCTGGTGAGCGGTCCTGACGGCAACTACGGCAATTACGAATGCGATCTGGCCATTCCGTTCGCGGTGAGGGCCGGGTATCCCGAATCGATGTTTCTCCATTTCGAGCATCGCGCGCGCTCGACGGAGGAGGAGGCCCGGGTGGCAGTGGAAAAACTGAGAGCCATGGGAGTGAAAAGGGTCCTTCTGGTGACCAGCGACTATCACACGCGGAGGGCGGGCAAAATCTATCACCGCGCCGCGCCGGGTATCGATGTTCATGTGACGGCCGCGCCGGATGAGTATTTCCGGGCGGATTCCTGGTGGAAAGATCGCGAAGCTCGAAAAATTTTCTTATACGAATGGATGAAGACGGTGGCGCAGTTCTGATCCTTTTATGAAAAGCGTGATTCAATTTCTGTGGCCTCATCTGCGGCGCTATCGTCGAGCGTATGCGCTGGGGTTCGGCGCGCTGGCGGCCAAGGATATTTTCGGCGCTGCGCTTCCGTTGGCCATGCGAGCTGCCGTGGATTCTCTTACGGCGGACCGCCCATTGCGGCTGTTGTTCGAGTTCTGCGGTCTGCTGGCCGGGCTTTCGATCGCCAAAGGAATCTGCCAGTACTGGATGCGAATCATTCTGATTGGCATTTCCCGTGACATCGAATTCGACATGCGCAACGACCTGTTCGCCCGTCTGGTGACGTTGGATGCGAGTTTCTACGGCCGTATGCGCACGGGCGATATCCTGGCTCGGGCCACCAACGATATGAACGCCGTGCGGATGATGCTGGGACCGGGGGTGATGTACTGGTTCGAAACCTCGTTGACACTGGTTTTATCGGTCGCAGTGATGCTGCGCGTCGATTGGCCCCTGACGCTGGTGGCTCTCGCGCCCGCACCGTTCGTAAGCATGGCGGTGCTGGTGTTTGGGCGAAAGATCCACGACCGCTTTGAGGCCATTCAGAGCATGTTTTCCGACATCAGCAGCCGGGTGCAGGAGAATCTGTCGGGCGTGCGCGTGGTGCGCGCCTATGTTCAGGAACGCTCCGAGCTGGCAAACTTCGAAACGCTGAACCGCGCCTATATCGGCGAAAATCTACGCTTGGCGAAAATTTCCGGTCTGTTCAATCCGCTGCTAACAGCGCTGGTGGGACTGTCGTTTCTCCTGGTGCTGTGGTTCGGAGGAATGCGGCTGGCTAACCACAAGATTTCGCTGGGCAGTTTCGTGATGTTCAACACCTACATGGGCACGTTGGTATGGCCCTTGATCGCGATGGGCTGGGTGGCAAACCTGATGGAGCGCGGCCGGGCGTCGCTGAGCCGGGTGCGCGAGCTACTCGAGGAGACCCCTAAGATCGCCCCGCCGGAAAAGCCTCGCACGATGCCAACGCAGGTGCGCGGGGAAATCGAGATCGCCGGGGCAAGCGTCCATTACGGCGAACGCAAGGCGCTCGAGACCGTGACGTTGAAAATCCCCGCCGGGATGACAGCCGCAATCGTGGGTCACACCGGCAGTGGAAAGAGCACGCTGGCGCACCTGATCCCGCGCCTACTCGACCCGTCTGGCGGCGCGGTGAAACTGGACGGCGTCGATCTACGTGAATTCTCTCCCGAGGATGTGCGCCGTCAGATCGGCTACGTGCCGCAGGAGACGTTCCTGTTCAGCGCGACGCTGGGCGAAAATATCGCCTTCGGAGTGAAGGACGCCACCGAGGCTGAAATTCGGCGCGCTGCGGAGATCGCCGGGCTGGGGCCAGATCTGGCGGGATTTCCAGACGGGCTGAACACTGTCGTCGGCGAACGCGGTATCACGCTTTCCGGCGGACAGAAGCAGCGGGCCGCGATTGCCCGCGCGGTACTTCGCAATCCTCGTATTTTGATCCTCGACGACGCTCTGGCGAGCGTGGATACGGCCACCGAGGAGCGGATTCTGAACGAATTGTCCGGCGTGATGCGCGGCCGTACCACCATCCTGATTTCGCACCGCGTTTCGACCATCCGCAATGCGGACCGCATTTTCGTCATTGAACACGGCGAACTGGTTTCCGAGGGGTCGCACGCGGAATTGCTTGCCCGGGGCGGCTATTACGCGGATCTGCATGAGAAGCAATTGCTCGAGGAAGCGTTGGAGGCGATCTAGGCCGCATGCGGCTATATTGGGAACAGATGTTGCGAGCAGCGCTGATTTTATCGATGTTAGGATTGCCGTTACTGGCTCAACCCTCCTGTCAAAGTATTCGCGTCTGGTCTCCGTGCGACTTCGTCTTCGACCTGGAAGGCAATGAACAGGCCGCGGGCGCCCAACTGCGGGCGGAATTTAAATCGCCTCGTCACAAAACCTACCTCCTGCCCGCGTTTAGCGAGGGAGACCGCCGGCTGGTCATCCGTTTTTCGCCCACCGAAGCCGGCCCGTGGGAATATCGGCTGACCGGAAACATCGCCAGGCTATCAGGGACGCTGGGGCAGTTTACTGCGACCGAGTCGGATGCGCCAGGATTCGTCCACGCGGCGAACGTGCATCATTTCCAGACGGAAAACAGTAAGCCTCACCTGTGGATGGCTACGGGCATCGACCAGTTCATCGTGATGCCGAAGGCCGAATTCGAGTCGTCGGTGGCGGCGCGGGCGGCGGAGAAGTTCACCCATTTGCGGGTGACGCTCGAACCGGGCGCGGATTGGAACGAGGCCGCCAACCGCATTCGCGCCATCCACGACCGCGGCATGACGGCGGACATCGGATTCGCCCGGATTCCCGAGGATCGGAAAGAGCGCGAGACGTACATCGGAGAAGCGATCGCGCGGCTGAGCGCTTTTAATGTCACCTGGGCCGGCTTTTCCGCCTACGAACGGATGCCCAAGGGCAGGGAACTGTTGAAGGATGCGGGCGAGCTGTTGAAGAAGCTCGATCCGTACCAGCATCCGCGGACGACCATGGCGGAGACGACTTCGGCCGGTTTGCTGGGCGATGGCTGGATGGACCTCATCGGGTACGGAACCGTCGACGCGAACATCGGCGCAGTGGAGCACCAGTTTTACGAATTTCCAGCGCTCGCCACCGGCATCCACAACACGCACGACCTGTGGAACGCGACCATGAACGGCCAGTATCCGGCTGATGGTTCGGGCCAATACATGACGGTCTGGCGCGATTTCATGGCGGGCAACCGGTATTGGGAGCTGGAGCCGTATTTCGACCTGGATGGCGGGCGAGCCGTGGCACTGGAGGGCGTGGAGTACGTCATTTACGTAGAGAAGCCCGCCGGGCCGATCGAGGTGACGCTGGAACATCACGGCTACGAGGTGGAGTGGATCAATCCGGCCAACGGGGAGCGCATCAAGCAGAAGGAATACCGGGGAGAGCGGTTCACCGGTGAGCCTCCGGACGCCTCGCATGACTGGATTCTGCATCTCTCCCGCGAAGGCGAAAAGGCGAGTATGGCGCGGTCGGTGAAGTTCGAATCGCGCGACGTTCCAGTGCAGGAGATCACGCTGGCGGGAGATAAGCCCCAATTCGATATCACCGGGCCGGAGGACAACGAAGTCTCGATGTCGAATCCGGTGCGCGTTCTCTTGAAGGTCCGGCGGGAGACGCGGGCGACTCGATTTCTGCTGGTGGAGTGGACCGCGGAGGTCGCTGCCGACGGACAGGGTTTCCGCGTCATCGGAACGGGTAAGCAGGCGACACTCAAGGTTCCGGCGTCGATCGTGAAGAACATGCCCGCCGTGTTAAGCCTTCATGCCAATATTCTGAACGCCAACGGCAAGGCCTATATGATCGATCGGATTTTCAGGCTGGTTCCTTGAAGATTCTGTCCATCGATACCACCAGCGAACTGGGCAGCATCGCGCTGACCGGCGGTGAGGACTTGATCGAGGAATTCGCGCTGCATTCGCCCGGTGGCTTCGCGCATATTCTTTTCGGGGAAGTGCGGAGTCTTCTGGCGCGGCATAAGATGGCGCTGGCGGATGTGGAGGGCTTTGCTTCGGCATCGGGTCCGGGGACGTTTACCGGCGTGCGCGTCGGATTGACGGCCGTAAAAGGGCTGGCCGAGGCGGCGTCGCGCCAGGTGGCCGCGGTGTCGAATCTGAAGGCGCTGGCGTCCTTCGGCGCCGGCCCCCTGCGGGCGCCCTTTCTCGATGCGCGCCGCGGCGAGATTTACGGCGCGCTTTACGATGCGGACCTGAACCTGCTTCGCGGCGAGGTCGTCGCGAGATACGATGAATGGGCCGCGTCGCTGCCCGAAGGCGCGGAGATGATTTCCCAGCCCCGGCTCCTGGCCGCTGCTATCGGCAAAATCGCCGCCCGGGAGTTCGCCGCCGGGCGCGGACTCGATCCCGCCGCCATCGACGCCAACTACGTCAGGCGGCCGGATGCGGAACTGCCGTGGAAGGATGTTCTCTGACGGCGCTGGAGCAGGCGTGCAGAAGAGCCGACCCAATGCGGTCGAGCGGCAGCACCTGATCGACGGCCCCGGCTCGGACCGCCTCGCGCGGCATCCCGAAGATCACGCAGGTCGCCTCATCCTGCGCGATGTTGTAGCAGCCTTTTTCCTTCATCCGTTTCATTCCCTGCGCTCCGTCGTTTCCCATGCCGGTGAGAATAGCGCCCACCGCGCGCGCGCCGGCGGCAGCGGCCACCGAGGTGAATAGCACGTCGACCGAAGGGCGCTGATAGCACACCAGGGGACCGTCTTTGATCCGGACGCGAAAATCCGGTCCGGCCCGTTCGAGCAGCATGTGAAAGCCTCCCGGAGCGATCAGCGCAAGTCCGGGACGTGTGGTATCGCCGTCGGCGGCTTCGCGCACCTCCATCGGACACGTCGCGTTCAACCGCTCTGCGAAAGTCCGCGAGAACATGGGTGGAATGTGTTGCGTGATGACGAGGGGAGGAACCTCGGCAGGCAGTTGGGCCAACACCCGGGCGATGGCTTCCGTGCCTCCGGTGGATGCTCCGATGGCGATCAGACGGCTTTGATCAATGCGCGAGCCGGCTGTATGCGGCCGCCGCTCCGGCGGCAGAGGGGGGCGGGGTTCGACGCGCGCCGGCCCCGCCAGCTTTGCCCGCGCGGCGGCTCGGATGCGCGCCGAGACGCTCTCGCGCAGCTCTCCCACCGAGTAGGGGCCGCTCGGCTTCGCCAGCACGTCCACCGCGCCCTGCCGGAGCGCTTCCAGCGCGATTTCGACCGAGGATTGCGCCAGGGAACTGATCAGGATCACCGGCATCGGCTGTGTCTGCATCAGCTGCTTCAAGAACGTGAGGCCGTCCATGCGCGGCATCTCGATGTCCAGCGTCAGCACATCGGGTTTCAACCGCCGGATTTTATCGAGCGCGACGATGGGATCGGGCGCGGTTCCCACCACCTCAATATCGGCTTCGGAGGCGAGTGTCTCAGAAAGGATCTTCCTCACAATGGCGGAATCGTCCACCACCAGAACCCGGATTTTGGGGACACCGGCCATCGGTCAACTCCGGTCGAAATCCACGCGCAGGCAAACCGCGAGCGTGCCGCCGTCCAGCAAAAAGGCCCGCCGCACCCCATCCACGGCGGGCGCGAACTCGGACTCGCGGGCGGGCGCAGGAGTTTCCAGGCTGAAATACTCGACCTGGCCGAGGCTCGACAGGGCCGATCCGCAGGTCATGTTGCAAAACTCCGCCAGCACCTCGTCTTCCTGCAGCGGTGTGACCTCACTCTCGTCGATGCCCAGGAATCCGGCGGTGAGCGAGCGCGCGATGGCCGGGTCGGCGTCGACCTCAAAGTCGCCCGACGGCCTTCCCTGGAAATGCAACCGGGAAGCAACGCGGTTGCGGCCGTCGCCCTCGGCCGGGTCCGTTTCTTCAAGGATGGGAGCGAAGAACATCGTTTCCAGTACATGCTCGCTGCAGGAATGCAGGAGCGCGCCAATCAATCCATCCATTTCCGGATGCGCTGCGTCATTCATGGCCCACCCCCAGGACGCGGTCCAGTTCACTGCGGAGCTGCTCCGGACCGAATGGCTTTTGCAGGTATCCCACCGCGCCCAGCGACAACATCGTCTGAATGCGGTGCGCGGTGGCATCGGTGGAGATGACTACCACTGGCGTTGCTTGGAACGGGCCGCCGGCGCGCAGCTTGCGGACAAAAGTCTCGCCGTCCATCACCGGCATGTTGATGTCGGTGAGCACGGCGTCGATGGGATGATTCAACAACTGCACCAGCGCTTCCAGGCCGTTGCCGGCCTCGTGATACACGTCCACCTCAATTCCGCTCAGCCTCATCACCCGGCGGATAAAGGCGCGCATGGCCGGCGAATCGTCGACGATTAAAATTTGCAGGGCCATTTCATGCTCCTTTGGCGAACCCGGTGTTCGCCTTCAATTCCTGATCCGCGCCGGCCGAGCGCACCCAGAACTTTCCTGTCGCCAATTCCAGGCGTACGGTGCGCGAGCCCTGGCCGCCCAGATCCTCGCTTGAGGTCAGCAGTCCGGCCTTCCACAGCGCTTTTCGCGCCGCCAGTTGATTCCGCTTCCCGATGTTGAAGATGCCGCGGTCGTCCATCACGGCGGATCCGCCCGCCAGCCACACGCGCAGCCTGGATTTGACCGCGCCCAGTTCTCCGCAGCGGTTCAGCAGGGAGGCCACGCCGGTGTCGGCGAACATGAAGGGATTTTTCGTGGCTTTCTCCGCGTCCAAGCTCGAATCTGGCAGCAGAATGTGGAGCAGGCCGCCCACGGACGCTGCCGGATCGAATACTCCGACACCGACGCAGGAGCCGAGCGCATAGGTCACCAGCGTTGCGTCGCGCTCTTTCGACGTCCGGCAGTCGGCGATGCCCACGACGATGTGGGTCATAAGGGTCGCCTCATGCCAGGACTCCCGGTTTGCGGTATATCGCGGGCTGGACGTAGTCCAGGCCGTGGCGGATGCCCATCAGGCTTTCCGAATGGCCGATCAGCAGGTAGCCGCCCGTCTCCAGAGACCGGGAAAGAGTCGCCACCACCCGCTCCTGCGTCGGCTTGTCAAAATAGATCATCAGATTGCGGCAGAAAATGATGGGGAAGCAGCGTGCGGACCCGCACACCGGTTCAATCAGATTGACGCGCTCGAATTCGATCATGCGCCGCACCTCCGGGATGATCTGAAATGCCCCCGGACCGGCCTGCGTGAAGTACTTCCGGATCATCGCCACCGGCATGGAGCCCAACCGGTCCGCTGCGTACGCGCCCTGCCTTGCGGCCGCCAGCGCCTTTGTTGAGATGTCGGCGGCGCGGATGCGCAGCGCGGGTTTCGGAGGCATGCCGAGATGTTCGAGCAGCGTCACGGCGATCGAATACGGCTCCTCGCCGGTGGAGCACGGCGCGCTCCAGATGTCGATGGCGGCGCGCTTGCGCAGCGCGGGCAGCACCTGGCCCGCCAGAAAATCGAAATGGGTGGCTTCCCGCAGAAACGACGTGTGATTGGTAGAGAGCGCATCGATCAGCGCGATGAGGGACTCGCCGGTGCGGTCCGCCACCACCAAGTCGTAATACGCCTCATAGGTGGGAATTTTCAATTCGCGTAGCTTCTTGCCCAGGCGCGCCGCCACCAGCTCGTGCTTGGATTCGGTGAGGTTCAGGCCGAACTTGTCATAGGCCAGGCGGCGGAATTTCTCGAACTCGGAGACGCCCAGGGAGGCATGGCCCGCCGCGGGTTCCGCCGGTGCATGCTTAGACATTGGCGTTCTCCCGGAGCACGCCGTTCACGTCGAGAATCAGCCCGACGCGGCCGTCGCCCAGAATCGCGCCGCCGGAAATCCCGGAGACCTGGCGGAAGGTGTCCCCCAGGCTCTTGATCACCACTTCCTGCTTACCCAGCATTTCGTCGACGAGAAGACAGAAGCGGCGCCCCTGCGCCTCGGCCACGACGAACAGCGCCTCGGATGGATTCTGGCGCGCGCCGGGAATCCCAAAACGGCGGTCCAGGCGGACGATCGGCAGCAGTTCGCCGCGGACCATCGCCATCTCCGCGCGGCTCTCGATGGTAAAGATCATGTCTACCGCCGGCCGCAGCATCTCACGCACGGAATTGATCGGCAGGATGAAACGCTCCGCGCCGACGCCCACGATCAGGCCGTCGATAATAGCCAGCGTCAAGGGCAGGCGCAGCAGAAACGTCGTCCCGCGCCCTTGCGCCGTTTGAATCTCGATCCGCCCCCGCAGGCCCATGATTTGCCGCCGCACCACGTCCATGCCCACGCCCCTGCCGCTGACGTCCGTAACCACCTCCGCGGTGGAGAAGCCGGGCTCAAAAATCAAGAAGTAGATTTCCTGATCGCTGAGATTCTGACCTTCGGGAACCAATCCGCGTTGGCGCGCCTTCTGAAGAATCTTCTCGGTGCTCAGGCCCCGGCCGTCGTCGGTGATTTCCATCAGGATGTGCCCCGCTTGATGGGACGCGGCGAGTCTCAACAATCCCTCCGCAGGTTTCCCCGCCTTGGCCCGCTCCCGCGGCCCTTCGATGCCATGGTCGAGCGAATTGCGCACCATGTGCATCAACGGATCGGCGAGCTGCTCGATGATGGTCTTGTCGAGCTCGGTCTCCTCGCCTGCCAGCTCCAGCCGGACCTTCTTGCCGTTTTTCCGCGTCAGGTCCCGCACCAGCCGGTTCATCCGCCCGAACAGAGTGCTGACCGGCGTCATGCGCATGCTCATGGCGACGCGCTGAACCTCCGCCGTGATGCGGCCGAGCTGCTGCAGATTCCGCTGCAGCGGTCCGCTCTCGAGCGACGCAATGCCGGAATCGTGCGTGACCAGCGACTGCGCGATCACCAGCTCGCCCACCATGTCCATCATGTAGTCGAGCTTGCCGGCGTCGACGCGGAGCGAGAAGGACCCTCCGGCGTCCGGCTTGGTCTCGGCCCTGGCGGGTTCTGCTCTTGCGGCTTCCAGTTGCGCGGCCCGCGGAACGGCCTGCTTGCCCTCCAACGCGTCCTGCACTTTGCGGACGAGTTCAGAAAAAGGGGGAGCCGCGCCGGCCGTGCCCTGTAATCCGCCCTGCACCCACGCGATGGCGTGTTTCAGATAGTCGGCGCTTTCGAGAACCACGTCGATAATCGCCGGCGTCAGCAGCAACTGCTGGTTGCGCGCCCGGTCGAGCAAGGTCTCCACCTCGTGCGACACGGCGCGAATATCTCCGAGGTCAAGGAATCCCGCCAGTCCCTTAATGGTGTGAAATCCGCGAAACGCCGCATGCAAAGGATCGGCGGCGGTGGGATCGCGCTCCAAAATGAGGATCTGCGACTCGATGGTCGCCAGATGCTCAGCGGCTTCGTTTACGAAATCGCCGATCAACTCCGGATCCTGCGCGATGGCGTTCGCCGCCGGCGCCGTTTGTGGCTGGGCGCCGAGCGCCTTTCGCAGCGCCTCCAGTCCGCCCGAAACCGTTTTTTCGAAATCCTCCGGCGATCCGTTTCCTGCGTCGGCCGCGCGCGCCTGCAACTCCGCCGCCGCCTCTGCCGCGGGAATCCGGCCCGAGGCCCGCGCGTTCTGCTCGATCGCGGCAAGAGCCTGGAGCGTGGCGGGCGCGCCGGCGCCGCCGATCACCAGATTGACGCTCAACTCGTCCAGTTGCCGGATGATTTCTTCCACGCCCGCCTGCATGATCGCGTTCCGTTACTTCGCGGCCAGATCGAGGCGCGCCAGTTCCCCCGCCGTCATCACCTGGTCGATATCGAGGAGGATTTTGACTTTGCCCTTGAGCTTCGCCAGCCCCATCACATAGGGAACCTCCACTTCCTTGCCGAAACTGGGCGTATCTTCCACATCCGTGCCTGCCACTTGCAGCACTTCCGCCACCCCGTCAACCACAATGCCCATCAGCATCATCCCGCGCGGACCCGCTACCTGCACCACGATGATGCACGTCCGGTGCGTGTATTCCTTGGCAGGCATGGTGAACTTCAGCCGCAGATCGACCACCGGGATGACTTTTCCGCGCAGATTAATCACACCCTTGACATGGGGAGGCGTCTGCGGAACCTGGGTGACGTCCTGCACGCCCATGATTTCGCGGACTTTCTGGACCTGGATGCCGAATTCCTCTTCGCCCAGGTGAAACACGAGGTATTTTCCGGCGCGCGGATCGGCCTTGGCGGCGCCTGTTTCAACCGGAGTCAGAATGCTGGTAGCCATGAAGTTCCTTCCTGGGTGTCTTAACGGCAGCAGGAGGAGGAACTTGAGGAGTGAACGCCGCCTCTACTTTCGCAGCGTCGCCAGCGCGAGCAGCGGGAAATAATCTTTATAAAGCTGGTAGCTGATGTAGAACACGTTGGGGAAGCCGGTCCCCGTGGTCAGATCCTCTTTCCAGCGCCCGCCGGGTTGCTGCGTATCGAGCAGGTGCGATGCGCCTCTCATCGCGCTGCCCGACGCTTTATCGCCGGAGGCGGCCAAGCCGAGCAGCGCCCAAGCGGTTTGCGAAGGCGTGCTGGGCATCGGCACGTAACGATTCTGGCGATAGCTTTCGCAGCTTTCCCCCCAGCCTCCATCGCAGTTCTGGATCGAGCGCAGCCAGTCCGCGGCCTTGCGCATCGCCTCATGCGATTTTTGCGGAGCGGCGGCGGCCAGGCCCCGCAAGGACAGAAATGTCCCGTAAATATAGTTCACGCCCCAGCGTCCGTACCAGCTCCCGTCGCGCTCCTGCGCGTAGAGCAAATACTGAACGCCGCGCTGGATCGCCGGATGCTCCGACGGAATCCCGCATTTGATCAAGGCGTCTAGCACTCGTCCGGTAATGTCCGGGCAGGTCGGATCGAGCATCGCATTGTGGTCGGCGAACGGCACCTTGTTGAGGATCTGCCAGTTGTTGTCGTAATCGAAGGCGGCCCAGCCCCCGTCTGAGGACTGCATTCCGATCAGCCAGTTGATTGCCCTGCGCTCGGCTCGCTCCTGACGCGCCGGATCGCTGGCCTTGGCGTGGCGCAGCGCCAGCAGGACCATCGCCGTGTCGTCGATGTCGGGGTAAAACTCGTTGGCGAATTCGAAGGCCCAGCCGGAGGGCAACAGATTCGGCCGCTTGATGCTCCAGTCACCTTTACGCCGGATCTCTCTCGATAACAGCCAGTCGGCGGCTTTTGTGAGCGCAGCCTCGCTGGGCGCATATTCCGTCTGGCCTAAAGCATAGGCGCAGATGGCCGTGTCCCAAACAGGCGAAACCGCGGGTTGGAACTGAAATCGGGTTTCCCCTTCGAGGATCAGGTTCTCAAAGTGGCGGATGGCTTCGATCAGATCCGGCTGATCGTCCGGATACCCAAGGGACTGCATCGCCATGATGGAGTACATCATGGACGGGTAAATCGCGCCCAGGCCGTCGGTGTAGCGGGTTCTTTCGAGCATCCAGCGCTCGGCTTCCCGCAGGGCGCGGGCGCGGACGTTCTTCAGGCCCCTTCTTTCCCAGAGTTTCACCGCCCGGTCGACCTGAGAAAAGAACAGCGCGCCGGAATCGCGTCTCGCTAACGAGAATTTTTTATCCGGGTCGAGCAGTTCGTCGACTCTCATGCCTCCAGGGGTGGGCCGCTCCTCGCCGATTGCCTGCACGATGGACAGCGGCACCAGGATGGACCGGGTCCAAGAAGACATTTCGTACAAAATGTCGCCCGGTGCGACCACGATCTCCGGAGGGACGCTCGGCACCCAACGCCGCGGGAACATCCCAAACAGGCTGAAATTGATCTTTGTGTAGCTGTTGCATGCCTGCAGGCCGCCGAGTGCCCGCGCGCGTTCGCGAGCCTTGGCCATGGCTGGCGAATCGGTGTCATGGCCGCATAGCTTCAGCGCCGTATACGCCCGAACGGTCGCGTTTACCTCCGATGGACCCGGCGCATAGATGCTCCATCCACCGTCGGGCAACTGGCGGGCTAGAATCTGGCGGCAGGCTTTTTCGAGGCGCTTGCGTGAAGGAGGATGCCAGGGTTGCCCGTTCTCGGGTGGATGCATCCAGAGCTGCAACAAAACAAAGTCGGATTCCAGGGTGGAATCGGCGGTCAACTCGCCGCACCAGAAACCCTGGGGATCCTGTAATTCGATGAGGGCTGCTGCCGCCGCCTGGGCGGCGGCGTCGATCCGTTCGGTTTGGTGCTTGACCGCCTGAACCGCTGCGGACAGCGAACCCTTCATTGAGCGGCGCGACCCCGGCTGAATAAGCTCCATGCTTAGATTCTAGTACGGCGATTAACTAGCTTGACCTTGGTCCCCATGCGCATATATACTCGACCACGGGCGGAAAGCGTCCAGATTGAGCCGAAATCTCTTTCTTCAGCGCGTAATAGAGTTGCAGTACAGAATTTTGCGTCTCCAGCGGGATCGCAAAGCGCCCGTCGACGCAACATAGAGAGCGAGGATCATCATGGCCAGAGAAAGCGTACATGCCAAATTAGGGCGAGTCCGGCCGCCGCGCGTGCATGTGACCTACGAAGTGGAAGTGGGCGATGCGATTGAAATCAAGGAGTTGCCTTTTGTGATGGGAGTGCTCGGCGACTTTACCGGTCAGCCGACCGAGCCGCTGGCCCGTCTGCGGGACCGTAAGTTCACCGAGGTGAACCCGGATAACTTCGACAGCGTGCTCGAAGGGATGAAGCCCCATCTCGCCTTCGCCGTTGAAAACAAGCTGTCGGAGGACGCCGACGCCCCTCAACTGAAGGTGGACCTGCAATTCAAGAAATTGGAGGATTTTGAGCCTGAGAACGTGGCCCGTCAGGTGAAGCCTCTTTCCGAGCTGCTGGACCTGCGCACGAAGCTGAGCAACCTTCGCGCCAATCTGCAGGGCAACGACAAGCTGGAGGAAGCGCTGCTCGGCGCGGTGGGCGATCAGGACAAACTCAATAAGCTAAAGAAGGAAATGGAATCCCCGGGAGGCTCCAATGGCTGAGGCAAAAAAGACAGCGGCGCCCCAGGCGACCGAACAAGTGCTGGAAAAGGGCCTTCTCGATCAGATTGTCGAAGAAGGGCGGATGGGCAAGGATGATGTCGCCAAGGAGCGCGGCAAGGATCTGGTGAAGGAGTTCGTCGCTCAGGTCCTCGATGGTTCCATGACGGTGAGCAAGGATGCCGAGACGATGATCAACCAGCGCATCGCGCAAATCGATCATCTGCTCTCCATCCAGCTCAATGAAATCCTGCACCATGAGTCTTTCCAGAAGCTCGAGGCGAGTTGGCGCGGACTGAAATACCTGCTGGACAATAGCGAAACCAACGACAAACTTAAGATCAAGGTCCTGAATGTCTCCAAACGGGAACTGCTAAAGGACCTGCAGCGCGCGCCCGAGTTCGACCAAAGTGCCTTGTTCAAGAAGGTTTACGAAGAAGAGTTCGGGGTATTCGGCGGAGCGCCGTTTGCCTCCCTCATCGGGGACTACCAGTTTGGCAAGGGCCCCGAGGATATCGAGCTGCTCGAACGAATCTCCCAGACCGCAGCCGGCGCGCATGCGCCTTTTTTGTCCGCCGCCAGCCCGGATTTCTTCAACCTGGACAGCTTCGCCAACTTGGACGCCCCGCGGGACCTCTCCAAGGTGTTCGATAGCACTGAGTACGCTAAATGGAAATCCTTCCGTCAAAGCGAGGACTCCCGCTACGTCGGCCTGACCGCGCCGCGCATGATGCTTCGTTTGCCCTATGGCAAGAACACCAAGCAGGTGGAGGCGTTCCAGTACGAAGAGGATGTCGACGGCACCGACCACAACAAGTATTTGTGGGGCAACTCCGCCTTCGCGTTGGGCACGCGTCTGACCAACGCATTCGCCATGTACGGCTGGTGCGCGGCGATCCGCGGCGTGGAAGGAGGCGGCCTGGTGGAGGGTTTGCCCGTCCACAATTTCTATACCGACGACGGCGATCTAGCCATGAAGTGCCCGACCGAGGTGCAAATCACCGACCGGCGCGAAAAAGAGCTGGCCGACCAGGGATTCATTCCCCTCGTGCACTCGAAGAACAACGATTTCGCGGCGTTTTTCAGCGTGCAGAGCTGCCAGAAGCCGAAGGTGTATGACAAGGACGCGGCCAACGCAAACGCGCGGCTTTCCACCCAGTTGCCCTACATTTTCGCCGTATCCCGCTTCGCTCATTATTTGAAAGCCATGATGCGCGATAAGCTGGGCAGTTTCATGTCGCGCAGTGATTGCGAGCGCTTCCTCAATCAATGGATTCAGAACTACGTCACGCCGGACGACACGGCTTCGCAAGGCGTAAAGGCGTCCCATCCGCTCCGCGAGGCGCGCATCGACGTGTCGGAGGTTCCCGGCAAGCCGGGCGTCTATCGCGCCACGGCATTCCTGCGTCCGCACTTCCAGCTCGATGAGTTGAGCGTCGGCCTGCGCCTGGTGGCCGATCTTCCCGCGCCGGCACAGAAAAAGTGACAGCGTGATCCGATTTTCCGATTTTTAACGCGAATAGAAACAAGGAGACAGCAACATGGCCGTAGAAGATTATTTCATGAAACTGGACGGAATTGAGGGCGAAAGCCAGGATTCCAAACACTCGAAGGAAGTGGAACTGGTGAGTTTCCACTTCAAGGCGCACCAAGCTGGAACCACCGGAAGCGCCACGGGTGGGGGCGGCAAGGGCAGGGTTAAGTTGGATGACTTTGTCGTCATTAAGAAGGTAGATAAAGCGAGCCCAAAGCTGTTTCTGCACTGCTGCACCGGCGAGCCCGTGAAGAAGGTCGTCCTGACCGCGCGCAAGGCAGGAAAGGACCAGCAGGACTATTACAAGATAACACTGACCGATTGCGTCGTTTCCCTCTACGAGTACAGCCGGGTGGACTCGACGGACGATTGGGAGCAGTTGGAGTCGGTGGGGTTCAACTACGCCACCATTGATTACTCTTACAAGGAGCAGAAGGCCGACGGCACGCTCGGCGGTGAGATCAAGGGCGGCTGGGACGCGACGAAGAACAAGACGCTCTAGAACTCCTTCATGAGTCCAAGGGAGCTTTTTCAGACCGGAAAACTGAACGAAGCGATCGAGGCGCTGGGCGCGGAGGTGCGGGACAACCCCACCGACGCCCGGCGCCGCACGTTTTTGTTCGAACTGCTGTGTTTCAAGGGCGATTACGATCGCGCCGAGAAGCACTTGAATATCCTCGCCGACGCTTCGCCCGATTCGAGGGTCGGCGCGGTGCTTTATTTCTCCGCGCTGCACGCGGAGCGCGTGCGCCAGAATCTTTTCGAAAGGAAGGAATATCCAGTGGCGCCCGCCAGCGGAAACCCGCGCGGCGGGACCATCAACGGGCAGCCCTTCCAGGAGCTTGAGGATGCCGACCCTCGCATAGGGCCGCGACTGGAGTTATTCGCCGCCGGGGCTTACCTGTGGATTCCCCTGGAGCACGTCGAGTCCATTGAAATGGAAGCCCCCAAGCGGTTGCGCGATCTTTTGTGGGTGCCGGCGCTGGTGCGCACGGGGCCTGCATTCAAGGAGAAGGAATTGGGCGAGGTTCTCCTGCCGGTACTCGCGCCGTTCTCCTGGAAGCATCCTGCGGACGACGTGAAGCTTGGCCGCGCCACCGAATGGGTGGAGGCGGACGGCGTGAGCGTTCCCTCCGGGCAGCGCATGTTTTCCGTCGATGGCGAAGACTTTCCCTTGTTGGAGATCCGGAAAATCGAGTTCACGCCCCCGGCGGGTGATTGAGCCATGCCCCTCCGCGCCGATCTGCTGAACCCTATCGCGGGCGAAAATCCCAGCGGCGTCAATCTCCGTTACGACCCCATTTATGACCAGATCAAGGAAGCGCGCCGCCAGGACGATGCCGGTCCGCAGGGCGACTGGCAGCGCGAGCGCAAGGTGGCGGATTACCGTCAGGTCGTCGATCTGGCGAGCAAGGCCATCGCGGAGCGCTCCAAGGATCTGCAACTCGCCGTCTGGCTGACCGAAGCCGCGCTGTATCGCGAGAAATTCGCCGGTCTTCTGCAGGGCCTGGAACTTGTTCGGGGCCTGCTCGAACAATTCTGGGATACCTTCTATCCCGAGATCGAGGACGGCGATCTGGAGCCGCGCATTATGCTCCTCACTTGGGTGGGGGAGCGCCTGGTGGATGCCGTCCGTCTGACTCCCATCACCTCCGGCGGCCTGAGCCTCTTTCAATATCTGGAATCGCGGCGGGTGCCCACCGAAGAGGAGGCCGGGGAGAACGAAACCAAGCGGGAGGCCCGCGAAGCCGCCATTAAAGAAGGCAAGCCGACGCCGGAGGACTTCGACCGCGACTCTGCTTCCACCTCGACCGCGCAATATGAGGCGTGGGTGGCGGCGCTCGATGGCTGCCTGGCCGCCATTTCCGCGCTCGATTCGCTGTGCGACGAAAAATTCGGATCCGACGCGCCCGGATTCCAGCCACTGAAAAACGCGATCGAGGAAGTCCGGCACACCACGAATCAGATTTTGCAGCGGCGTCCTGGCCGTGCGGCGCAGGCTCAGGAATCGGAGCCGGAAGAAGAGCAGGCATCCGAGCCTGCTTATGAGGAAGCGCCTGCGGCGGAAGAGACCGCGCGCGTTGCGCCTTCATCCCGCAAGAAGGGCAGCGTCAGCCTGGATCCTGAGGATCTGGACGACGTCACGGCGCGCCTGAATGCCATCGCAAAATTCCTGCGTTCCCAGGACGCCTCCAACCCCGCGCCGTATCTGATGCTGCGCGGCTACCGCTGGGGTGAGTTGCGGGGCTATGGCGAATCACCGGATCCGAGCGTGCTGGTCCCACCCCCGACAGCGGTCCGCCAGACCATCAAGCGTCTGGCCAGCGAATCGGAGTGGAGCGATCTGATTGAAAATGGCGAAGCGGCCATGGCCCAGCCCTATGGACGGGCCTGGCTCGATCTGCAGCGCCATGTGGTGAACGCCGCCGAGCAGTGCGGTTATATCAACGTCGCCGCGGCCATTCGCGCCGAGGTGCGGGCGTTGCTGGCTGATTTGCCGCGCCTCCCGCAGTGGGAATTTTCGGACGAAACGCCAGTCGCCAGCGCGGAAACGCACAACTGGCTGAAGCAACTGGCCGCGCCCGAGCCGCCGCAGCTTCCTCCGGCCTCTTTTGACGGACCCGAGGAATCGTCCGGATCTGGTGAATCCGCGCCCCCGGATACGTTCACGCTTGCTTTGGAGGCGGCTCGCGACGGCCGTGCCGGGGAGGCGATCCAGATGCTGGCCACGGACATTCCGCGGCAGCAGTCGGGCCGCGCGCGGTTTCAACGAAAGATGCAGTTAGCTCAGATTTGCATGATGACTGGGCACGAAACGGTCGCCCAGCCGATCCTGGAGGAACTGGCGCAATCCATCGATCAGCATGTGCTGGACGAATGGGAGGCGCGCGAACTTGTCGCCCAACCGCTGGCGATGCTGTACAAGTGCCTGGCGAAGCTCGATGGCGACGCGGCCGTGAAACAAAAGCTCTACGCCCGAATCTCCCGCCTGGATCCGATACAGGCGCTGGAGTGTGGACGCTGATATGGCCAGAAATGACGCCGATCAACCCGTCACCCAGCCCCTGATCGACCGGCTGATGGATCGCGATAAGGATCGCGACCGTGATCGGTCTGTCCTTCCCTCCGGCGCGATCGACCCTTACCGGTCTAGGTCGGCGAGCGTGCGCGGCTTGAAAGCGGCGTTGCGGCGAGATCTGGAATGGCTCCTGAATACCCGCCGCGATCCGAACGCCGCGCCGGACTCCATGCCGGAGCTTTCGCAGTCGCTGTTCAATTACGGATTGCCGGACTTTTCCGTCTTGACCGTCAACTCGCCTAAGGATCGCCAGCAGCTTTTGAGCGAAATTGAACGGACAGTGGCGCTATTTGAACCTCGCCTGCGCAACGTGCGTGTGATTCTGTTGGAAGCCTCAGGCACGAGCCGCGCGGTGCGGTTTCAGATCGAAGGGTCGCTGCAAATGGACCCCTCACCCGAGCACATCTCTTTTGACGCCGAGCTTCAAGTGGCGAGCGGCGAATATCAGATTCGGGGCGAGCGTTAATGCGCGACGAGTTGTTGCTCTACTATGAGCGCGAACTCAACTATCTCCGCCAGCTCGGCGCGGAGTTCGGGCAAAAGTACCCCAAAATCGCTTCGCGCCTGATTCTGGAGCCGGACAAGTGCGACGATCCTCATGTCGAGCGGTTGCTCGAGGCGTTCGCTTTCCTCGCGGCACGCGTTCATCTTAAGATCGACGACGAGTTTCCCGAAATCACCGAGGCCCTGCTTAGCATCCTCTACCCGCATTACATCCGCCCGCTTCCCTCGATGTCGATTGTAGAAATGCACCTCGACGCAGAGCAGGGAGGCGCGTCCGCTCCGCAGAAGGTGCCGCGCGGCGCCGTGCTCAACTCGCGCCCGGTGGCGGGGGTACCATGCCAGTTCCGCACTTGCTTCGAGACAACCGTTCTGCCGCTGCGGGTTGTGGAAGGCGAGTGGACGTCGCCCGACCGGCTGTCGCCTCCCGTGAAATCGCTTGACGCCGTGGCGGCGATTCGCATCGAGTTCCGCGCGCCGCAGGATGTGCTGATTCCGGCGCTGAACATCGATGGGTTGCGCATCCACATCGCCGGCGAAGCGAACGTCGCCCACACGCTGTATGAGTTGCTTTCGGCCAACACCGTACAGATCCTGGTGCGCGATCCCACACCGAATTCACGGTTTCGCCCCGTCGCCCTGCGCGCCGAAAATCTTCGCCCGGCGGGATTCGCCGAGAACGAATCCATGCTGCCATATCCTCGACGCAGCTTTCCTGGCTATCGATTGTTGCAGGAATACTTCACTTTTCCAGACAAGTTCTTCTTTTTTGAACTCTCGGGATTGCATGACGCCTTCGCCCAGGGCATTAAGAATCGCTTCGAGCTGGTGTTTTTGCTGTCCCAGTTCGAGCAAACCGAACGACGCCAGATCCTGGAGCTCGGTGTCTCGGCGAAGACATTCCGCATTAACGCGACGCCGATCGTCAATCTGTTCATGCAGACCGCCGAGCCGATTCTGCTCGACCAGCGCCGCTATGAGTATCAGGTGGTGCCTGACGTGCGACGTCCCATGGCCACTGAAATCTTCTCGATCGACGAAGTGGTCAGCATCGATCCTCAATCGAACGAGGTGCAGCGCTTCGAGCCGTTCTATTCCTTCCGCCACGCGACGCAGAAGGACAAAAAACAGACCTTCTGGCTGGCGCACCGGCGCTCTTCCGCGCGCGCCAATGACGAAGGAACGGAAATGTCGATCTCGTTGGTCGATCTTTCCGCAAGGCCCGTATACCCGGAGATCGATACACTGACGTTACGCACCACTTGTACCAATCGCGACCTGCCGGCACGTCTGCCCTTCGCGAATGAGGCCGGCGATTTTGAGCTCGAAGGCGGTGCTGCCGTTAAACGGATCGTCGCGTTGCGAAAGCCCACCGCTTCGGTGCGGCCGCCCTCGGGGAGAGCTGCCCTTTGGCGGCTGGTTTCCCATCTTTCCCTGAATTACCTTTCCTTGGTCGACGAAGGCCGCGAGGCATTTCAGGAAATCCTCAAACTGTATAACTTTACCGGTTCGGCCTATTCAGAGAAGCAGATCGACGGCATCTCCGCGCTTACCAGTTCGCGGTCCTTTGCGCGCCTGATCTCTGAAAACGGCATCACGTTTGCCCGCGGCACGCGCGTCGAATTGGAACTGGACGAGGAGATGTTCACGGGCGGCGGTGTATTCCTTTTCGCCAGCGTCATCGAGCGTTTTCTGGGAGAATACGTTTCGCTCAACAGCTTCAGCCAGTTGGCGGTGCGTACGCGCCAGAGAAAGGAGGTCGTGAGGGAATGGCCACCCCGGGCGGGACAGACAATCCTGATGTGAGCCGGCGCTATGCCCGGGTCCGCGAGATCCTGCGCGATACCCCGCATCGATTCGAGTTCTTCCAGGCCGTGCGCCTGATCGAGCGGTTGCTGCCGGATCGCGCCCCGGTGGGGCGTTTCGTCAGCCCGGACAAGGAAGTGATGCGCTTCACGGCTCATAGTTCCTTCCGATTTCCCGCCAGCCAGATTCAGAATATTCTCTGGGATGGCGACGTGCCTGTCCTCGTGGTGAATTTCATGGGCCTGACCGGGCCAATGGGCGTTCTCCCGCTCTATTACACGGAATTAATCATCGATCGCCTGCGCAACCGGGATCGGGCCATCGCTGACTTCTTCGATCTGTTTAATCACCGGATGATTTCGCTGTTCTACCAGGCATGGGAAAAATATCGCTTCACGATCGCCTATGAACGCGGCGAGCGGGACAAGTTCTCGCACCACCTGATGGACCTGATCGGCATCGGCACGTCCAGCCTCGACCGCAGGCTGCGCGTCGACGACGATTCATTGCTGTTTTACTCCGGTTTGCTCTCTATGCGGACCCGCTCCGCGGCGGCGCTGCAGCGCATTTTGGAGGACTACTTCGACGTGCCCGTGGAAGTGGAACAATTCACCGGCGCATGGTTTCGTCTTTCGCCC
This sequence comes from Acidobacteriota bacterium, assembly GCA_037439565.1. Classification (GTDB taxonomy): domain Bacteria; phylum Acidobacteriota; class Terriglobia; order Bryobacterales; family Bryobacteraceae; genus Palsa-187. The sequence goes on from JBBIVT010000015.1 coordinate 46,192, forward strand.
AAGGACCTGTGCGTATTCGATCGCGCCTCCACCGAATCGGAGCAGTTGGGCGGGGGAGCCATCGTGGGCGACGAAATCTGGCACCAGCAATCTGGCGTCCGTTTGCACATCGGGCCGATGCCGCTGGGCAAATATCTGGATTTTTTGCCCACCGGAACGGCCTACGAGCCGTTGCGCTCCCTCGCCCAATTTACGGGCCGCGGCGAGCTCGATTTTGAAGTCCGTTTGATTTTAAAGCATGAAGAAGTGCCTGCGTGCGAGCTTGGCAAACCGGGCGAGGACGCGGACGCACCCCGTCTCGGCTGGACCTCCTGGGCGAAAACCCAGCCAATGCGAGCCGACGCTGGTGATACAATCCTGACCATCTGAAGAGGACTTTCTTATGAGCGCGAACCTAAAAGGGCTGATTGGAAAACTGAACGACACCACGCGAGGAGCGCTGGAAGCGGCCGCCGGCCTCTGTCTGGCGCGAACTCACTATGACATTGAGGTCGAGCACGTGCTGCTGAAGCTGCTCGACGCGAGCGCGAGCGATGCCGCGAAGATCCTCCATCGCTTCGAGGTGGACGGATCGCGCCTGCAAAAGGAGCTGGAGCGCACGCTCGACACGTTCAAGACTGGCAACGCGCGCACGCCGGCGTTCAGTCCCTCGGTTCTGAAGCTGCTCTCCGAGGCATGGTCCACGGCATCCCTCGATTACGGCGAGCACCAGATCCGGAGCGGCCACGTGATTCTCGCCCTTGTGTCCACCGACGAGTTGATGCGGCTGGTGTCGAACAAGGGCAGGGAATTGCTCAAGATCGACGCCGCGGCGCTCAAGAAAGAGTTTGCTGATATCGTCTCCGGATCTCAGGAAGAGGCCGCGGCGGCGGCCGCCGCCGAGCCGGGCCAGCCCGGGGTTCCCAAGGCCGGCGGCGGCAAAACGCCGAACCTGGATCAGTTCACTGTCAACCTGACGGAAAACGCCAGGAAGGGCAAGATCGACCCGGTACTCGGCCGCGACGCCGAAATCCGCCAGGTGATCGATATCCTGATGCGCCGCCGCCAGAACAACCCGATTCTCACGGGCGAAGCGGGAGTCGGCAAAACCGCAGTCGTGGAGGGATTCGCCCTGCGCATCGCCTCGGGCGACGTTCCTCCCTCGCTCAAGAATGTCCACCTTCACACCCTGGATCTCGCGCTGCTGCAGGCGGGTGCGGGCATCAAGGGCGAGTTTGAAAATCGTCTCAAGGGCTTGATTGAAGAGGTGAAGTCTTCCTCGGTGCCGATCATCCTCTTTATCGACGAGGCCCACACGATGATCGGCGCGGGGGGACAAGCCGGCCAGAACGACGCCGCCAATCTGTTGAAACCGGCCCTGGCGCGCGGAGAACTTCGCACGATTGCCGCGACGACTTGGAGCGAATATAAAAAGTTCTTCGAGAAAGACGCCGCGCTGGCCCGCCGCTTTCAGGTGGTAAAGGTGGAAGAACCGGTGGAGCAGCAGTGCATGGTGATGCTGCGCGGCATTGTCGGCGCGCTGGAAAAACATCACAATGTGCGCATCCTTGACGAAGGCGTCGCCGCCGCCGTTCGCCTCTCCCACCGCTATCTCGCCGGGCGCCAGTTGCCGGATAAGGCCGTGAGCGTGCTGGATACGGCCTGCGCGCGGCTGGCGCTCGGGCAAAATTCGATTCCCGCCGCCATCGAGGATGCCGGCCGCGAGATCGACGATCTCACGGTACAGACCCGCGTGCTGGAGCGCGAAGCGTCCGTCGGCGCGGATCACGCCGAGAGGCTGGAGGCAATCGCTCAGAAAAAGGCTGCCGCCGAGGAGCGCCTGAAGACGCTCAACGAGCGGTTTACGAAGGAACGCGATCTGGTGATCAAGATTCGCGACCTTCGCACCAAGCTTGAAGGTTCGAGCGCGGACGCGAAACAGGCCGAGCGCGCCGAACTCGACAGTCTGAACGCGGAACTCAGCGCGCTGCAAGGCGAAACCCCGTTGATGCGTGTTTGCGTCGATGGGATCACCATCGGCGAAGTGATCTCCGCGTGGACAGGCATTCCCGCGGGCAAGATGCTGAAGGACGAGATCGCAACCGTCCTCTCGCTCGAAAAAGTGTTGGAATCGCGTGTCATCGGCCAGACTCACGCGCTGGCGCAGATCGCCGAGCGAATCCGGACGTCGCGCGCCAGCCTGGAAGATCCCAACAAGCCCATCGGCGTGTTCATGCTGGTGGGACCGAGCGGCGTCGGCAAGACGGAAACCGCTCTGACGCTTTCCGATCTGATGTACGGAGGCGAGCGCAACCTCATCACCATCAACATGAGCGAGTTTCAGGAAGCCCATACCGTATCGACGCTCAAGGGCTCGCCCCCGGGATACGTCGGTTACGGCGAGGGCGGCGTCCTCACGGAGGCCGTGCGGCGCAGGCCGTATAGCGTCGTGCTTCTCGATGAAGTGGAGAAGGCTCATCCCGACGTGCTGGAGCTGTTCTTCCAGGTCTTCGACAAGGGCATGATGGAGGACGGCGAGGGCCGCGAAATCGACTTCAAGAACACCATCATTATTCTTACCTCCAACGCTGGAACCGACACCCTGATGAAGCTGACGGCCGATCCGGAGACCGCGCCCAGCGCCGAGGGCCTGGTGAAGGCTCTGAAGCCGGAACTGGATAAGATCTTCAAACCGGCGTTCCTAGGCCGTATGGTGATCATCCCGTACTATCCGGTGCGGGACGAGGCGCTCAAGAAAATCATCACGCTGAAACTGGCCAAGATTCAGAAGCGCCTGATGGAAAATCATCGCGTGACGCTCGATTATGACCCTGCTTTGGTGGAGGAGGTCGCCAAGCGCTGCACCGAGGTGGAGAGCGGCGCGCGCAACGTCGATAACATTTTGACCAATACGCTGCTGCCGCAAATTTCCCGGCGCCTGCTGGCGGGTATGGCCGAAGGCCAGAAGCTTTCCAGCATCCACGTTGGCGTGGGATCGGATTCTAACTTCGTTTACTCTTGAAATGTTGATGGGATGAAATGCTGGTGATTTTGGAGGCAGTGTCCGGTCCGGTTGCCGGCCGGAAAATTGACATCCGCGCGGGAACGATTTTGCGCATTGGCCGCACGGCCAAATCTGATTACGCGCTGGGAGAAGACTCGTATCTTTCCGGCCAGCACTTCGCCATTGAAAACGACGGCTCGGAGCCGCGCGTTCGCGACCTCGGCTCAAGTAACGGGACGTTTCTGAACGGGGAGAGGGTCGCTTCGGAGACTCTTCTGCGGGACGGAGATTCGGTGTCCGCGGGAGGCAGCACTTTTACCGTGCACATCGATCTGACGGCGCAATCCGCCGCGCCTGAGCCCGCCCCGCGCGTGCCTACCCAGCCCACGGACGCGTTTCCGGGGACCTCCAAAATGCGCCGCCCGGACTTGGGGCTCTCCCCGGAGAAGAGCGATTGGCCGGGATTCACCCGCGGCCAGTCCGTCCTGCTCGGCGCGCTTTACCGGGCAGAGGAAAGCGTGTTCGCGGTACTCGATCCGTTGCGTGACGCGCGTATTCCGGCCTTCCTGGACGCCTCAGGGGAGCAATTCGCGTCGCTCGACGACGGGTTCCGCGTGGCGGCGTACGTGGTCCACTTGCCCGCCCACGCCCGGCTCCTCGATGTGTTAATTAAGGATGGCTGGAGCCGGGGTTGGGGCTTTTACTGCACGTCCCCTGGAGGCTTCGCCGGGATCTGCGCGCACTTCAGGAATTTCGTCACGCTGTACACGCCGGCCGGAATTCCCATGACCAACCGCTTCTGGGATCCCCGCGTGCTGCGGGCCTGCGCGCCGGCGTTGCTGCCGCAGGAAGCAGTGGAGTTTTTCGGACCCTTGACTCGCCTCGTCGTCGAGGGAGAAAAGCCCGAAATGGCGGTGGAGTATTCGCTGGGGCCGCGCGGGACCAAACAACAGAGTATCGTGCTGGTTTGATGAAGTTCCTTTAAATGTTACCTTAGGATTCGAATGAAGCGCTTGCAACCGGTCATCTGGATGAAGGGCACGCTGTTGAGCCCGCAGTATCTTCAAACGCAGGACCGATTTCTGGAAAACTCGCTGAAATTTCAGCTCGATGCGCTGACCTTCGCGCCGTGGGGTTTCCGCCGTCTGCAGTGGAATCAGGAGGCGCTGGCGTCCGGATACATTTCGCTCTCCGACGCGGCGGGGATTTTCCCGGACGGCCTGCTGTTCGATATTCCCGAGGCCGATCCCGCGCCCTCCCCCAAGCCGCTGGCGGATTGTTTCGAGGCCGATCAGAAGACGCTCGACGTCTACCTGGCGATCCCCCATCAGCGCGACCGCGGCTTGAATATTTCGCTGGCGCAATCGAAGGCAGACACGCGCTATCTGACCGAGGTTGCCATGACGCGCGACGAAAACTCCGGTCTGGCGGAGCGGCCGATTCAGGTGGCGCGGAAGAACTTCCGGTTTCTCGTGGAAGGCGAGTCCCAGCAGCACTCCTCCGT
>JBBIVT010000015.1:50778-53115 GCA_037439565.1 Acidobacteriota bacterium
CTGGACGAAAAGATCCGCATGCTGCTCGAAACCGTGGTGCCAAGCAACTTCGTCTCGCTGCCTCTGAAGCTGGTGCAGCCCTCGATTCACGCGACATCGCTGGCGGACGACAAGTATCTGCGCAATACGAAAATGTATCTGGCCGTGCGCGCCGAAATGAGCGAGGCGGAGCTGATTTCCAAGGCGCCCTATCTGCTGAAAGTCTGCTCCGCGAATCACATCGAGCATCTGGTGCGGCAGGCGCTTCCCGGCGTCGCGCTGACCCACACCGCGAGGCCGCCCAGCGCGATCCCCGTGAAGCTGAATTATCAATACTTCAGCCTCAGCCAGACCGGCGTGGCCTGGGAAGCGATCACGCGGTCGAGAAACCTTGCTGCCTTCGTGCCGGGCGATTTTCCCAGTCCGCAGTTGGAGTTGATTATTCTGCTGCCGGAAGCGTAGCGGGCTACGCCTTTACCAGGAACATCGATAACGCGATTGCCAGGCCCACGAGCGCGCTGCCCATCGCGGTGGCCCAATAGACCCGGCGCTTCGTAAGAATGGCCAGGGACGCGAAGACGATACCCAGCTCCAGGAAAACCTCCCCGAAATCCAACCGCTGCGCCTGATCGCCCTTGGCGTGGCTCTCCGCCTCCAGCGCCTTGGCTTCCTTGCTGATTTCCTCGTCGTCCTGTCTATACTTCTCGGCGTTTTTTCGGTATTTCTCCGCCGCCTCCGGATTGCTCCCCTTCAACATGTCCACCGCGACCTCGGAATCGTACCGCCGCACCGATTTCGCCTGATAATACGACCACTGGTCGGAGGCTTTCTGTTGCAGCAGCAATTCCTCGGTGGTGAGAAGATGCCCCATCACCCCGTCGACCGCCAGCATCGCGGCGATCACCGCCATCGTCACCGCGACCTTCTTATCGAAGGGTTCCTTGGCGTGTTCCGCGTGTTCGTGCAATTCTTCGTCCACAGACATGGACTAAAAATAACACGGGTTTCTAATTCCCGCCTGTGGTGAGGAAGTATTTCACCATCATGTTCGACTTCTCCCAGGCGGGCACGCTCGACGGATCTTTCAGATAATCGAAGAACTGTTGCGTCACCTGCCCGAAGTGGTCCTCATGTCCAACGCGGACCTGCGCCGGGATAACAATGTGCGTCTCGCCCGATCGCCGGTCGAGATTCACGCCTGGATAAAGCTTCTGCATGGACTTCGCCCACATATCCAGCGCGGCCGAAACTTCCGTCGCCGCTCCGGCAGCGGGAATTACATATAGTTCGGGAACAAAATGCTGCGCCGCACCCTGGCGCAACTCGGCCCGCGCCTTCGAGCCTTGAAAGGACGCCTCGTAAATGTCTCCCGTAGGAGACTCCCAGTTCCAGCGGACATCCACCGCGACATGCGCCCTCTTCACTGTGTACTCAATCGCGTTGTTGCACTCGAAATTCAGGGAGCCGTCTTTCACGTGCGCGGCGAGCGGGGCGGGGAATTGCGCCTCTCCTGTTACACGCTCAAAGTCGGCGCGGGATAGGACCGTCGGCCAGCGCCGGGTGCGGATGACGTGAATGTCCGTCTTGTAGTCGATCGTCTCCCGCGAAAACGCCGTCCACTGTACCAGATCCACCACGTGCGTGCCGACGTCCGCCAGGCCGTCGCCTTGTTCGTTGATGTCGAAGAACCAGGCGGGGCGCCGAAGCGGTGCTCCGGCCACTCCTTTCATCAAGTGGTGCACGCTGCGCGCGGTAATGGCCGGCTCGCTGCCGCTTCCTTCCACCAGCTTGCCGAATACCCGCGGGTCATTCACCAGGGCTTTGAGGAGGATCGAGGTAATCTCATACCGCTCCGTCATGATGTCGTAGGCCACCAGGTGTTTCTTCTCCGCCAGATCGAGCGTCCGCTCCAGCCTCGGCAGATCGCGCGACGAAATAATCCAGGGCTTGTCGGCGAGGACGTTCAACCCAGCGCCGATGGACGCTTCGATGCGGTCGATTTTCGGACGATTGCGTCCGGCAAGGACCACCACGTTGCCGGGATGTTCCCGCAACATGCGCTCGAAAAAATCGGGCGTGGCATGCAATTCAATGTTCCAGGCGGCCGGATGGTCCGCGCGCGTGTTGAATGCTGCGATTCGGCTGAGATAGTCCACCACGTCCGGCCCCATAGGCGCATAGACGGTAACGGTGGGATCCACACCGGCATACATGTCTTTCTGGACCAGCGACGCATGAAAATGCCCGGGATCGAGAACGATCAGTTTGACATTGTCGGCGGCGGAGGCGGTCATGGCTAAAAGGATACCGGGAAGGATGCTCACACGGCGGTGCATGGCGATATTCTAGTTCAATGCG
>JBBIVT010000015.1:53215-54893 GCA_037439565.1 Acidobacteriota bacterium
GCCGCGCTGATTCTGCCCGACTGGCGAAAAGCGCTGACGGATCCCAAGTTGGTGCCTTCCTTCGGCGCATACTACGGCCTGGACGCCGGACGTCCGGTATTTGTGTTTGCCAAAGGCCCATGGATCGCCGGCATCGCCGGATTGGCGCAAAAGGACGCCGACGCCGCCGCGCGCAGGCTGGCCGCGGCTCTGGAGTAGCGAAATCCCCCTTCGGCCGCCGCCCAGCTCAATCCGGCAATTGCCACGGGATATTCACGATGGTCGTCCGCTGGCACCCCGTAAACGTCAGAAGCGCCTTCAGCACCTCGGACCGGTTGTTGTGCAGCAGCATGTAATACCAGCGGCTCTCCACCAGTTCCGGAATCAGCACGGAAATCGTCCGATCGGGATTGGCCTTTTCCAGGTCCGACGTGTAATTCAGAATTGGCCTTACGATGAACCGGTACGGCGACTCCACCACCACCAGTTGCGGCACGGCTAAACCGGCCGCCCTCGCCGGCCCTTCAATCAACGTAGGGAAGTCCCGCCGCAAATCCGCCGTGTCTTCTTCGCCGCAATCCACGTGGACCATGCGGATATCGCTCGACATTTGCCAGGCAAAGCGCAGAGCTTTCTCGGAGACCGCGTTCCATTGCTCCACCGGAAGAATGACAATGGGCTCCCCGAGCGCGGCCGTGCTCACCGGCCCCACGGCCCGGGTAGCGCGCTCCACGCGTTTATAGTGCGCCTCCACCGCCTTCATCAGGAGGATGATGGTCGGAATTAACACCACCACGATCCAGGCGCCCTCGATAAATTTCGCGATCAGGACCACCACCACCGTGACTGCGGTGGCCGTCGCGCCTAATCCGTTGATGAACATGCTGCGCGCCGCGCCCGGCCCCGGATTCCTGCGCCAGTGAATCACCATGCCCGCCTGCGAAAGCGTGAAGGCCAGAAACGCGCCCACCGCGTACAAGGGAATCAACCGGTCCGTAACGCCTCCGAAGATCGTCAACAGAACTCCCGCCAGAATCGCCAGCGCATAGATTCCTTGCGAGTACACCAAGCGCCGCCCGCGCAATTTAAGGGAGTTCGGCAGAAACCCGTTCTGCGCGATCGCCCGGGCAAGCCTTGGAAAATCGGCAAAGGCGGTGTTGGCCGAAAGCGACAGCACCGCCAGAATCGACGTGATCGCCACCCAATAAAACGCGCCCTTCCCCGTAATCGCGCCCAGCAGTTGGGAAAGCACGCTCTCATAACCGGGCCCGTCCGGAACCGTCGCCGCCACGCCATACACGGGCGCGAGGTACGCGATCCCCAGCAGCATGACCATCAGAATGGCGATGATCACCGTCAGCGTCCGCTGCGCGTATCTGGTGGTCGGCTCGCGAAACGCCATGACGCCGTTGCTGACCGCCTCCACGCCGGTCATCGCCGTGCAGCCGCTCGAAAACGCGCGTAGCATCAGCCAGACGCCCATTGCCTCGGTCGCCGGTCCCAGCCTCGGAGGGCTCACCACCGGCACCGGATGCCCGCCGGCCAAGAACGCCTTCGCCACGCCCACCGCGATCATGCCCAACAGACAGGCGATGAACAGATACGTGGGGATCATGAAAATTCCGCCCGTCTCCTGCATGCCTCGCAGATTCACGAACGCCAGCACGAATAAGATGCCCAGGCACATCGCCAGCGTGTG
>JBBIVT010000015.1:54993-57641 GCA_037439565.1 Acidobacteriota bacterium
CTTGCCGTCCAGCGTCAATTTATAGATGCGGCCGGGAAATCCGTCGGAGCTATAGAGATATTGTGTTGCCCCGGGAGTGATGCAGATGGCCCAGGGTGCCCCGCTCTGCGCCGCTGCTTGTTCTGGTGAAAGAGGATTGCCCATCCACGGCATGGCTGTGGGCGGCACGGGCACGTCAATCTTGATTTCGCGCTGAAAGATCCCATCGCCGTCGAACACCTGAATGCGGCGATTGCCGCGGTCCGCCACATAGATGTTCCCCTTGGCGTCCGTGGCGATGCTGTGCGGCGTATTGAACTCGCCCGGCTTGGTTCCGCGCTCCCCCCACTGCTTCAGCCAGTTCCCATCTTTATCGAACTTCGCCACGCGTGAGTTGATGTAGCCGTCGCTGATAAAAATGTTGCCCGCCTTGTCCCACGTGACGTCGGTCGGCTGGCGGAATTGCCCGTTCACCGCCGGACGCGGAGGGTTCACGCGCGTCCACGGCGCTGCTTCGTCGGAGGCTTCTTTCTTGCGCCCGAACACCATGGTGACGTGGCCTTCCGCATTGAACCGGACGATCATATCCGAGCCCTTGTCGATCGCCCAGACGTTGTCGTCTTTATCGATTTTCACCGCATGCGCGTAGGACCACGCGTAGAGATTCTTGCCGATCTCGCGGACAAAGCGCCCGTCGGGCAGGAATTCGAGCAACTGTGAGGCGGTGGCTCCATAGGCCGGCCCGGTGGAGTTGCCGCGCGAGAAGACGAAAACGTGGCCCTTGGAATTGACCGCCACGCCCGCCGCTTCGCCGAAATTCATGTCGGGAGGCAGCTTCAGGAAAGTCGGGACGGATTCGAAAGGGATCTCCTGGGCGCAGGCGGAAAGGGCCAGGGTTGCGAAAAGTAGGGTTCTCACAAGGCCCTCAATTTACCACATGTGGGGGCGGATGTACCGAGGACCGACCCCTTGGCTGAGCCAAGCGCTTTATGCTGCCCGGGGTCCTAGGAACGGGCCTCGGTTCTCCAGAACAGCCTCAGGAAGACCAGCACTCCGAGGTATACCACTGCGCTCGCGACCGCGCCTGCGATCGCCCAGACGACCAGTGCGTGCATGGTCGCCGTCCACAATGCCGTGATCGTTTGCCAGATGCTGGCGCGGATCATCCCGAAAATCTGAATCACCGTGAGCTTCGGGCCATCAACATGAAACAGCCATGCCCCCGCTCGTAGAAACGGGATCAGCAGCGCGATTTGCAACGGATACACCAGCCAGTTAACCGCCAGGATCGCGGGCAGATTCAGCCTTAGCCGGAGCGCGGCCAGTGTGCACAGCATGGAGGTGGAGCCCAGCACGGGAACCGTACCCAGCGAAATGCCCAGGGCGACCGTCAGCGCGATCTTCTCCGGCGAGACGCCCTGCTTCAGCAGTTCGACGAGAGGGGCGATTGCTTTACCGTAGATCCAGGTCTTCAACAATAATGAGATGCGCAGGGCGCTAAATTTGATCCATGTCAACCACCGCGGTCATCACGACCGGCTTCAATGCGGCCGCGGGAGGGAACAGGCCCCAGAACAGTTCGCCGGCCACCTCGTCCCATTCGCCGTTCGAGGACACGATTTTCCCCGGCGTTTTCAGCACGAACATCAAGGGCGTCAGGCTCCCACCCTTGCCGGAGGACGGAGGTCCGGAGGCAGGGTCCGGAGTAGACGGCCTGCCTTGTGCGATCGAGATTTCGACCATCTTCTGAACCACTTCCCGGCGCTGCGCCAGCGTCGTCTTGTCGCCGAACTGATCTTCCATCGCCTTCATCATCACCCCGCCCATGCGCTGGCTCAGGCGTCGTCCGGCAAGGTCGGGATGTAGCAGGCCCATCGTGAGTAGCGGGTCGCCAGGGCCGAACAGCATGGGGATCGACAACTCGGCAACTTTTCCCGCCAAAGCACGCGCATTTTCGTCAGTGGCCAACGCGGGCGGCAGCGCGGCTTTCAACTTGGAGTAGTCTTCCGGCTTCACCTTGATGCCGTTCGGAGCGGTGCCGGTCCAACGCAGCGTCTCACGATACTCGTACCGCTTCGGCGCGAGGCGCGTCACCAAGACTTCATTCATCAGGACTGGCTTGCCGTCATCACCTTTAATGGTGAGGTCTCCCTTCACCGGCGTGCCGGCGGGAAAGGCGCGCTCGAAGCTTGTTGTGATGTTGGAGTCCTTGGTCTCCTTGCTCGATTTCCAGCCCGCGCCGGGCAGCACGAACTGATCCTCGATGTTGCCGCCCATGTTCATCTGATCCTTCTTGGGCTCCGGCGCGGTGAGGGCGATGCTGCGGGTGAAGCTTGCCCCGCTCTGAATCTCCGTCGTGACGCGGGCCCGCGTGCATCCGGTCAGGATGGCAAGGGCGGAAAGGGCAGGCAAGAGAATCTTCATGACATTCGGAATATCGGAGTCTCTTTGCATTTCCGTGAGAGTCCACCGGCTTGCACCGTGCTTATTTGGGAACGATCGGACTTGGTGTGGCGCGGTTGCGCCGGCCAGGGAAACCCTTCATCGTTTTCCTACTAAGCCGAATGTCTGGCGGAGAGGGGGGGATTCGAACCCCCGGTAGAGGTTTAGGCCCCTACGACGGTTTAGCAAACCGCTGCTTTCGACCACTCAGCCACCTCTCCGCGAGG
>JBBIVT010000016.1:0-10752 GCA_037439565.1 Acidobacteriota bacterium
GCCTGGCTTTCGACTTCCGCATATCCTGCCACCAGAGAGCAGCTGGCGATCACAACGTTGTCGCCGATCCGGCAATTATGCGCGATGTGGCCCGAGGTCATGATGTAGTTCCCGTTGCCGACAATCGTCTCCGACTCTGGCGCAGTGCCGCGCGAGACTGTGTAATGCTCCCGGATTTTGTTATCGTCGCCGATTTTCAGGTAGCTGCGCTCCCCCGAGAATCCTTTGTCGAGGGGATCCGTGCCCAGTACTGTGTGCGCGGAAATCTCGTTGCGCTTGCCGAGCGTGGTCCAGCGCTTCACGTAAACATAGGGCTCCAGCTTCGTTTCCGCGCCGATGATCACGTCCTGCTCGACGATGCAAAAGTCGGCGATCGCTACCCGCGGACCGATCGCCGCGTCGGGGTGAATCCGCGCGGTGGAAGCGATCTGAGCCGATGGGTCAATTGGCATTTTCGAACAGCCCTGCCGCGCCCTGGCCTCCGCCGATGCACATCGTCACCACGCCGTAGCGGGCCTTGCGCCGCGCCATCTCATTCGCGATGGTTCCCACCATGCGCGATCCGGTCATGCCGAACGGATGGCCGATGGCGATGGAGCCTCCGTTCACGTTGAGAATCTCCTGGGGGATGCCGAGGCGGTCGCGGCAATAAATAACTTGCACCGCGAAGGCTTCATTCAGCTCCCACAGATCGATGTCGCTCATTTTCAGGCCCTGGCGCTTCAGCAGCTTGGGGACGGCAAACACGGGTCCGATGCCCATCTCATCCGGTTCGCATCCGGCCACGGCGAATCCCCGGAAAATCAGTTTGTAGGGAATGCCGAAAGCGTCGGCGCGTTCGCGCGACATCAGCAGCGTCGCCGAAGCGCCATCGGAGAGCTGCGACGCGTTGCCCGCCGTCACCGACCCTTCGCCGCTGGTCTGATCGAAGTGCGGCTTCAAGGCCAACAAGCCTTCAAGCGTCGTATCGGGGCGGTTGCACTCGTCGCGATCGCACACCGCGGGCTCCTCGCCAAGTTTCTCGCCTGTCTTCTTGTCAAACAGCGCCTTGGTGGTCTGCATCGGCGCAATTTCGCCCGCGAAGAAGCCTTCCTCTTGCGCCCGGGCCGTGCGCTTTTGACTTTCCAGGGAATATTCGTCCTGCGCGCGGCGGCTGACTTTATAGCGCTTCGCCACCACCTCGGCTGTATCTCCCATCACCATGTAAAGGCCGGGCTTGTGCTCCGCGATCCAGGGGTTCGGATCGCTCGAACGGGGCGTCATGGAGATGCTTTCCGTGCCTCCGCCGATGGCCGCCTCGGCGCCTTCGTGAAGGATCTCATGCGCGGCGATGGCGATGGCCTGCAAGCCTGACGAGCAGAAGCGATTCACCGTGGTTCCCGCCACCGTCACGGGCAGCCCGGCCAGAATCGCCGCGATGCGGGCCACGTTCGCGCCTTGCGGCCCGTGCGGCTGCGCGCAGCCGAGAACGACGTCCTCAACCTCCGCCGGGTCGAGCTTCGGGGTCTTTTTCAAAACATCCCTGATGCAATGGGCGGCAAGATCATCCGGCCGCGTCATGTTAAAGGATCCCCGGAAGGATTTCGCCAGGCCAGTCCGGGAGCTGGCGACGATGACAGCTTCTCGCATTCTTTCCAGCATAGCCCCAAGCTGACGGTTTGGGGCTATCGCGGGCGGGGACGGCAAAGCCTTATAGAAGAGCCACCTGCTCCTCTGCCGGCTCCGCTCAACAATACCAGGGCTCGTCGAGATATGGCTCGGCGATGCGCGGCATCACGCGGAAATTTTCGGGCAGTGGATCGCCGCCCGCTTCCTGCCAGATCGCGGCAAAAATGTCTGTCCGGCCTTTGCCCTGCTTTTGCAGCCGATCCACTAAACGGAACACTCGCGCCCCAAGTTCGTCCACCGCCGGGTCCGGGTGCGCCCAAGGGTACACCAGCAGTTTCGGATTGAACGCGTCGGCCACCGCGCGAATTTCTTCCAGTTCCAACAAACGCGAGTTCGATGTGATGAGCAGCCGCAGAGCCAACTGCACGCTGGCGACGCTTTCCACCAAATCGAGATCCTTCAAGACGCGCAGCAGGTCCTGGTAGGATTTCACCGTTGTCCAGGGCGTGAACGCCAGAAACGTCGGCTGCAGCGACAATCCGGCCGCCCGCGTCAGGGCCACCGCTTCGAAAAAATCGTCGCGAGTATGACCTTTTGCGAGCTTTGCCAGCACCGCGTCGTCCAGCGACTCCACCGCGGAGACAATGAACAAACACCCGGTCTCCTTCAAGCGCCCCAGCAGATCCCGATGTTTCAGGATGTGCTCGACCTTGATGGTTGCGTCGTAGGTAATTCCGGGAGATTCGGCGTGCAGCGCTTCCACGATCTTCATCGCATGTGTGGGGCCGTTTAAGAAATCAGGATCGCCGAACGTCACGTGTCGAGCGCCGCCGGCGATCTGCCGGCGCAGATCTTCCATCACCACGTCACGCTGGATCACCCGGAATTGACCTTGATACACCGGCACGATCGGGCAGTGCCGGCAGACGTGCTTGCAGCCCCGGCTGGCCTCGGTGTAAGCGACATTCCGGCTTCCGCCTGCTTGGCGAAGCTGGGCGTACGCGCCACCCAAACCTTCGCGGTCCGGCACGAGGAACTGCAATTTATCGAGTGAAATTTCTGGCGCTCGCGCGCCCGAGGCCCAATCGGCCAGAGCCTGCTCGAACTCGCCACCGATCACCACGTCCGCCCCGGCTTCTTTCAGCAACTCCGCATTCAAGGGCGCATACAAACCATAGCAGGCGATTTTCGCGCGCGGATGAAATCGTTTCACGCGTTCGATCCAAGGAATCGCCAGACGCGTCGCGGTGTGCATCGGGAGAGAAAACGCGACCGCATCGGCGCGCTGGATCAAATCGAAAGACAGAGCGGTCCTGGCGAGATCTATCGCAGTGACTTCATGTCCGGCGCGCACGAGCCAGGCCTTGGGCGAGGCAAGGCCGAACGGTTGATGGCCCAGCTCATACGTCGAGACAAGTACAATCTTCAAATTACTTCTTCTTCGCTGCCTTACTCTGCTTGGCGATCACCATATCCTTGATTTTGTCGTACGTGGCCTGGGGAACGATGCCTTTGCTCACCAGATCGTCCTTGCCGGAATAGGGGCGGCCCGCGATGATTTTTGCCGAATACGCATCGCCGATGCCCGGTAGCGCCTTCAACTGGTCAGCCGTGGCCGAATTGAGATCGACCAAAGCGGTCTTCGCTGCTTTTGCCGAGGTCTTCATCGCGTCCTTCGTCTGAGCGGCGGTGGTGAAGGCAAGCGCCACCGTCAGGAACAAAGCCGCGAGAATCCCTCGGAAACGTGTTTTTGTCATTTCTATAGTGTAATGCTGTAGAGAATGAATGGCATTGCCGGCCTGCTTCGCCCCACCTTCCGCTACTGGATGAAAACTGAGGTCCACGTCTACGCCTTTTCCGTGGCGGCGAATGTGCTGCTGTCGTTTTATCCTTTCCTGATCGTCTCGGTTTCGGTGGCATCCAAGGTGTTCGGTTATCTCCCGGCGCTCTCGGCGATCGATCTTGCGTTGAGCGAATTCTTCCCGGACGCCCTGGGGACATTCTTGCGTCACAATCCCCCGCCGCGTGGAAATATCGAAATCATTTCCCTGATCCTATTGATGTTCACAGCCAACGGCGTGTTTGAGCCGCTGGAAGTCGCGCTGAACCATGTGTGGGGGATCCGGCAAAACCGCAGTTTTTTCCGCAATCAACTGGTGAGCCTGGCGTTGATTTTCATCTGTGGCGGCCTGGTGCTGGGGTCGCTGCTGCTCACGGCGTTTACTCAGGAATCGTACCGTACGATTACAGGAACCCAGCCAGCTTGGATGCCGCCCTGGCTGTTTTCCTGGATGCCACTGCTGACCTTCAAGATGGCCGCTCTCTGGGTGACGGTCTTCGTCCTGTTTCTGGTGTATCGCTACTTGCCCAACGGGAAACCTCCCCTTCGGCGAGTGATCCCGGCCGCCGTTATCGTGGGCGTTCTGCTGGAAGTGCTGAAATACATCAATAAATGGGTTTGGCCGAGCTTCTATCAGAAATTAGACCGGGAATACAACGTCTTTAAGAATTCCGTCACGCTGATCTTGATCGGGTTCCTGGTCTCGATGCTGGTGTTAGCCGGAGCCGAGTGGTCCGCTCGCGGGCACAGAATAGGCAAGGAGGAAGTGAATGGCTAAATTAGCGGTGATCACCGGCGCATCGAGCGGCATCGGCGCGATGTTCGCGCGAAAACTGGCCGCCCGAGGGTACCATCTGCTGTTGATCGCCCGCCGGGAGGATCGCCTCAAGTCTCTCGCGGCGGAGTTGAGGGATACATACCACGTTTCGGCCGAAGTGCTGGCCGCCGACCTGGCGACAAATGAGGGCCGCGAGGCCGCGGCCGCGCGTATCGGCTCCGCGCCGAATCTGAGTCTCCTCGTGAATAACGCCGGCTTCGGAACCATGGGCTATTTCTCCGATGCGGGCCTCGAAGGCCAGTTGCAAATGCATCAGCTTCACGTGGTCGCCACGACGCACTTGACGCATGCGGCGTTGAAGAACCTTGTACCGCGGGGGGAAGGCGGCGTGATTAACGTATCCTCGGTCGCCGCCTTTGCCACTACCGCCGGAAGCGCCAGTTATTGCGCGACCAAGGGCTGGATGAATCACTTCACCTCGGCGATATTCGCGGAGTTACGGGCCCGGAAGTCGACGGTGAAGATTCAGGCCCTCTGCCCCGGCTTCACCTTATCGGAATTTCACGACACCCTGGGCATGGACCGCAGCCCGATCGCCCCGTCCCTCTGGATGACGGCGGACTTCGTGGTATCCGAATCCCTGCGGGAATTCGACAAAGGCAAGCTATACGTAATCCCCGGCTGGAGATACAAACTTCTGGTGGCGTTCCTGAGGGCGATGCCTGAGTGGGTAGTGCGCAAAGCGTCGGCGCGGGGCGCCGCGCGGTATCGCAAACAAAAGGCTTAGGCAAATGATAAACTCTTCCTTTCAAGGAGCGTCCTCATCATGAACTCAAATCCTTCCCGCCGCGACGTCGTGAAGATGGCCGGAGCCGCGTCCGCCGCCGTCGGACCTTTTATCCAAAAGGTCCGCGCCGCCAACGATCAGGTCCAATACGGATTCATCGGCACTGGTAGCCGCGGCACCTACCTTCTCGGCCACCTCGCCAAAATCGACGCTGGCCGCTGTACTGCCATCTGCGATATCGACCCCGCGCACGCCGACAAAGCGGCAGGCGTCATCGGCACTAATCCCCAGAAATTCAAGGATCACCGCGAGCTTCTCGCCGCCAAGAACGTCGATGCCGTGCTGATTGCGGTACCTCTCTATGAGCACTTTCGCATCACCAAGGACGCGCTCGAGGCGGGCAAGCACGTGTTCTGCGAAAAGAGTCTGGTGTTCAAGCCGGAAGAAGTCCACGCGCTGCGAGCGCTGGTGGCCGCACGCCCCAAGCAGGTGATGCAGGTGGGCCTGCAGCGCCGCTACAGCAAGCTCTATCAAGCCGTGAACGACATGGTGACCAAGGGCGTGCTGGGCGACGTGAAGCACGTCTACGGGCAGTGGCATCGCAATGACGTTTTCCGCCGTACCTCGACGTGGACCATGAAACCGGGCGGACGGTCGAACCCCGGCAACTGGCGCTTGTTCCGTGAATTTTCCGGTGGTCCGGCGGCGGAGTTGGCCTCGCACCAGATCGATGTGGCGGACTGGATGCTGGGCGCGACGCCCGACTTCGTGGTCGGCGTCGGCGACAACAGTACGATCATCGACGGCCGCGATATCTTCGACAACCTCGAACTGATCTTCAAATATCCCGGCGGCAAGAAGATGATCTGGAGCGGCATCTGCACGTCGTCCCACCTTCCTCTGCTCAACGCGCAGCGCACTGAGATGGGCGAGCTCATCATGGGAACCGAGGGCGCGGTCCACATCACGGTCGGCGACGATAAGAATCCCGTGCTGGCAATGTGGTTCCCGGAGCCTCCCAAGCCACAAACCACGAAAACCACGGAAAAGGAGAAGGATCACAAAGCGGGCGCGACCATGGTGAGCGTCGCGGCCGGCAAGTCCCTCCCGATTCTCCTGTCCAAGGATCAGATCACGTCCAACGACAGTTTCCTGGACCGCGAAATGAAGTTCGCGCGCCGCTGGCTGTACAACAAGGGCGTCATGAATCCGGAAGAGGACCGCAACCCGGTGGATAACGAACTGGAGGGCTTCCTGGAATCGTGCCGCACGTTAAAAAAGCCGCTGGCCGACGTCGAAGTGGGCCTGCACGATTCGATCGCGGTGATGTTCTCCAATATGTGCGCCGATCAGGAGCGCCGCGTGAACTTTAGCGAGATCGACAAGATGGGGTTGCCAGGCGGGAAAAAGGGGTAAAGAGCAGGAATCGAAGGCTGGTATTGGGGACAGCGCAGGTTGTCCCCTTTTTCATAAGGGAGGATCCCCGTGGATCTGAATCTGACGCCGCAGGAACTGCGGTTCCGCGACGAAGCGCGTGCATGGTTCGCCGCTAATGTCCCCAAGGACTGGGTAAAGCGGCGGGACGAAGAAGAATCGATGGCCGGCCGGTTCGAGTATCTGCGCGCCTGGCAGCGCAAGCTCTACGACGCCGGATGGGCGGGCATCTCCTGGCCCAAGGACTTCGGTGGACGGGGCGCTTCCGTGATGGAGCAGGTCATCTTCATCGAGGAAATGGCCCGCGCCGAGGCGCCTCCCATGGCCAACGTCATCGCGCTCGGCCTGATTGGACCAACGATTATCGCATTCGGCACGCCGGAACAGAAGAAACGCTATCTGGCGAAAATGCTCTCGGCGGAAGAGATCTGGTGCCAGGGGTTTTCGGAGCCGAACGCGGGCAGCGACCTGGCGTCTCTGAGCACCACCGCGGTGCTCGACGGCGATCACTTTGTCGTGAATGGACAAAAGGTCTGGACCAGCTACGCCTGGGCCGCCGACTGGTGCGAACTGGTGGTCCGCACGGATCCGGCCGCTCCAAAGCACAAGGGGCTTACCGCGCTGCTCGTCGACATGCACACCCCCGGCGTAGAAGTTCGCGGCCTGAAGCAGATGAGCGGCGAGAGCGAATTCGGCGAAATTTTCTTTCGTGACGTGCGCGTGCCAGTAGCGAATCTGCTGGGGAAGGTGAATGAGGGCTGGACGGTTGCCATGGGCACGCTGATGCACGAACGCGGCACGTTCGGCGCGGCGCTGCAGGTGAATTACCGCCGCAACTTTAACCGCCTCGTCGAAATTGCAAAAAAAATCGACCGCAATGGAAAACCCGCTGCGCAGGATCCGTTGATCCGGCAAAAACTGGCGCAATGCTACGCCGAGATCGAAGTGATGCGCCTGAATCAACTCAGGGCGTTCTCCCGCATCAACGAAACGGGCGTGCCGGGCCCGGAAGGCTCGATCCAGAAGATCGTATGGAGCGAGCTGAATCAGCGCTTCCAGCAGGTCGCGATGGAAATTCTCGGGCCGTATGGGCAACTGGCGCACGGATCGCCCGGCGCGATCGACGAAGGCCAGTGGGCGTACGGGTACTTGCGCTCGCGCGGCAACACCATCGAGGCGGGCACGTCGGAAATTCAGCGCAACATCATCGGCCACTTCGTGCTGGGCCTGCCCAAGAGCTATTAGATCCCCGGACCGACGCCGCGGGGTGATGTCCGGCGTTACATGCCCGTCCGTCAAGGGCGGGGATTTTAGGGAGCATTCATGCAATTCGGACTCAGTGAATCGCAGCGGATTTTGCAGTCGAACGCGCGGAAATTCTTCGCCGCCGAATGTCCCATGGCCGAGGTGCGCCGCATCATGGAAACGGACACGGCCCATGACGCGAAGCTCTGGCGAGCGATGGCGGAACAGGGATTCCTGGGCGTGGTGTTTCCCGAGGAGGCCGGAGGCATGGGCCTCGGCTATGTGGAACTGGCTGCGCTGGCCGAGGAGATGGGCCGTGCGCTGGTGCCGGGCGCGTTCCTGTCGAACCTGTTTGCGGGCGCAGTGATGCAGGCCACGGGCGCGCATAAGCATCTGGCGGAGATCGCGAGCGGCGGGAAGACGGCCACGGTCGCGCTACTCGAAGCCAACCCCAATTGGGATCCGCAGGCGATCCACATGCCGACGCTGGCGGGCGAAAAGCTTTTCGTTCCCGACGCCGCTTCGGCCAGCTGGCTCATTGTTGCGGCACGAGATGCCGGAGCGCTAGCGCTTTATCTGGTTGACAGTCACAAAGCGCGGATCGTGCCGATGCCGGCCATGGATCTGACGCGCCGCTTGTATAAAGTGACGTTCGATCATCCGGCGGCCGAGCTTCTGGCCAAGGGCGAGGCCGCGCGCAAAGCTTTGGATCAGGCCATGGACGTCGCCACCGTCGCCCTGTGCGCGGAGATGACCGGAGGCATGCAGCGCATGCTGGACATCGCCGTCGACTACGCGAAAACACGCAAGCAATTCGGCAAACCCATCGGGCAATATCAGGCAGTGCAGCATCAATGCGCCGATATGCTGCTGTTCACCGAAGGCTCGCGCAGCGCGACCTATTACGCCGCCGATACCATGACGGAGGCCAATGCCGACTCGCACACCGCGGTCAGCGTCGCCAAGGCCTATGCGAGCGATGCCTGCCGCGAGACCGGCAATCGAGCCGTGCAGGTGCAAGGCGGCATGGGTTTCACCTGGGAGAACGATACACATCTCTACTATCGCCGCGCAAAAGCCAGCGAGATTGCCTTCGGCGACGCGGCATTCCATCGCGAACGCATCGCCCGCGCCGTGATCGGCTAAAATAGAGCTTAGGATGTCGCGTTTTCTCAGTGATCGGGCCAGGTCAACCGATCAGGTGGTGGTGCTCCCCTCTGCCTTGGAAGACCCGAGCATCTCGCCCCCCGGCCTATACCGCGTCGGGCTGCTGACGACCTGCATTTCCATCTCGGCTTTTTTCATTTCTCTGGTCATTGCGTATTACTGGCGCAAACATACGCCTCCGTTTTGGAACCCGGTGCCGATTCCGAAGACGCTCCGCCTTTCCACGGTCCTGATTTTGGTAAGCAGCGTCACCTTTGAAACCGCGCGGCGCCTGTTCCGGCGCGGATCCTGGCGCATGGCCTCGCACTTTCTGCTGGCCACCGCGTCGCTCGGCGCGGCGTTCCTGGCCAGCCAACTGACCGCATGGCGAGCCCTTGTGATGCAGGGCGCCTTTCTGGTGAGAAACCCGCACAGCTCGTTCTTCTATTTGTTCACCGGCCTGCACGCCGCCCACCTCATCGGCGGGCTGGTGGTTTTGTTCGTGGTGCTGCTGAGCCAGAAGAAGCGGCGTGAACTAGTAGACGTCGCCGCCTATTACTGGCACTTTCTGGGCGTCCTGTGGCTGGCGCTCTACTGGATTCTGATCACCGCGTAGAGCGCTTGCGTCCGCCCCGAGTTGACAGAGTGGGTTTGGCGATCCAATCATTTCCGATCTGTGCAATACTTAAGAGGCAGTACAACGGCTCTTTCGCATTAGTCCGGTCCAACCGCCCTCGTCCGATCCTGCCCCGATTAACCGTTCGCATCCAAAGGAAGATTTACTTGAAAAATATATTTGTGGGAAACCTGAGTTTTGGGGCCACTGAAGACGCAGTTCGTTCGCTGTTTGAACAGTATGGAGCCGTAGACCGTGTCAGCATCGTCACGGATCGGGACACAGGCCGGGCCAAAGGCTTCGGTTTTGTGGAAATGGCTGGCGACGCGGAAGCCGAGAGGGCCATCAATTCATTGAACGGCCACGAACTCGACGGCCGCAACCTGACCATCAATGAAGCCCGCCCGAAGGAAGATCGCGGAGGCTTCGGCGGAGGCCGCGGCAACGGCGGCGGCGGCGGACGACAGAAGCGCTGGTAATGCAGAGTCCGGGGCGTCCTTCGGGGCGCCCCACTCACATTCATGGCAAAAGTTCACGAGTACATCCTGGTAGCCACCGACGGCACCTGTGGAATTACCAAGTCCAACGGACCGATCTGTTTTCAACAATCCAGGCAGGAAGTCGGCGGGCACTTTGAATCCTTCGATCCGCAGCTGGGCGAGGGCTACACGGCGCAGATCAATGACAATGGCGCAGGGAGAAACTTCAAACCGAACGCCGCCTTCAACGGCGTCATCGGTAATGTGCTGATCGGGCGAACTCACGGAAGCGAGATGTGGGGACTGTCCTCCGAGCAGCAGGCCGAAGTCCGGCTCCGCGTGAAGATCAACCGCTAAAATCGAAGCATGCGGGTTCTTCTCGTAGCCGCCACCACCGGTTATCAGACGCGCGCATTTTCCAAAGTTGCTCGGGAAATCGGTCTGGAACTGATCCCTGCAACCGACCGCTGCCATTCCATGGACGATCCCTGGGGCGACAACGCCATCCCTGTCCGTTTCGACAACCCCGCCGAAGGACTGGAAGACGCGGCGGCACGCGGACCCTTCGATGGCATCGTGGCCGTGGGTGACCGGCCTGCCTATGCGGCGGCATTTCTGGCGGAAAATCTCGGGCTGAGGTTCAGCCCAGCCGAAGCCGTCCACGCAGCCCGGAACAAGTTCCTGGCGCGAGAAAAATTCCGCACCGCGGGACTACTGACAACCGACTATAAACTGGCCGAAACACCCGATGGCGACGTCAATTTCCCCTGCGTCTTAAAGCCGCTGGGATTGTCCGGCAGCCGCGGCGTGATTCGCGCC
>JBBIVT010000016.1:10852-14589 GCA_037439565.1 Acidobacteriota bacterium
TGCTCGCGCGTGCTGCGATTTGCGGGCGGGGTTTCGCTTGAAGAATTGATTTTGCGCCATGCCATTGGGGAAGATGTTTCCGGCGCGAGGCTGGAACAGGGCGCGCACGCGGTGATGATGATCCCGATCCCTCGCGAAGGCATTTTTGAAAGCGCCGCGGGTATTGAGATCGCGCAAGCGATTCCGGGCGTCGAAGACGTGGTCATCACGGCCAAGCAGGGCCAGGCGATGATTCCCCTGCCCGAAGGCGCCAGCTACCTGGGCTTCATCTTTGCCCGCGCCGAAAATCCGGAACAGGCCGTCGCGGCCCTGCGCGAGGCTCACGCCTGCCTGAAATTCAATTTTGCTTTGACACTGCCCGTCGTAAAATGAAGGGCATGCCAATTTACAATTGGGACTCCATTGAAAAAGAGCAGATGAATCCTCATCTGGTGCGGCAGGTGATCCACGGTGACCACATGACCATCGCCCGGCTGGAACTGAAAAAGGGCTGCAATGTTCCGCGGCACAGCCATGTAAATGAACAGATCGCGATGGTGCAATCCGGGCGCTTGAAGTTCGACCTCGACGGCGTGGAACATATCGCGGGCCCTGGCGAATCGGTGCGCATTCCGCCGGAGGTGCCGCATTTCGTGGACGTGGTGGAGGACGCCGTTGTGTTCGACTTGTTTTCTCCCCGCCGCGAGGATTGGATCCGAGGCGACGACGCATATTTGCGTACAAAATGAACCATCTGCGTCACATCCTGGAAGAAGATCCCCTCAAGGGGCGGCTGGACCGGGCGGCCCTGGAACTGGCCACCATTCAATTTCCAGATTTAGAACCGGAGCCGTATCTCGACCAGTTAAACGAGCTCGCGTCCCAGCTGGGCGACCGCCTGCGGAACTTCAATGACGGCCGGGATTTCGTCGAGACGGCGCAACGCTTCCTGTTCGACGAACTGGGATTCCACGGCAATGACGTGGACTTCTTCAACCCCTCGAATAGTTGTCTGAATCAAGTATTGGCCCAGCGGACTGGCATCGCCATCACCCTGTCGCTCCTTTATATGGAGGTCGGCCGGCGTCTGCAGATGCCTCTGTACGGAATCGGCCTGCCCAGGCATTTCGTCATTCAGTACGATGACGGCAATTACAGCACGTTCATCGATCCCTACGGAGGCAAGCCGATTACGGCCCGGGACTGCTTTATGCTTGCCGGGACGCAGGTATTCGAACCCTCGATTCTGGCCCGGGTGACAAAAAAGCAGATCGTCATGCGGATGCTGCACAATCTTCGTCACGTCTACCTGCGCGGCAACGATTATGAGCGCGCCGTGGCGATCATGGACTGGCTGATCGTCGGGTATCCGGAGGCGGCGGCGTATAAAAGCCGGGGCGCGCTTCAACTCGAACTAAAGAGATACCAGGCCGCGCGGCGCGATCTCGAAAAGTACCTCGAATTGGAGCCGGAGGCCGCCGATCGCCAGGAGATCGAACGGCGCCTGGAGAAGATCCACCAGTGGCTCGCCCGCGTCAACTGATTGAATCGATTGAAGAACGCATTGTCGTAGGACGGCGTGTTAACATTCCCTTGGTGAAACGCCGATAGTACGGATAGCCCTATGCAGGATTCTTTACCGGATAGCGACGCAGTTTTGGCGCAGTTTAACCGCCTGATTCAGGAACTGCTTCGTGGCAACATGCATCGCAATACCTTCCGGCCGTGGGAGGTTGAATTGCTCCTGGATATCGAAAGTTGCAGACTGCGCGAGTCGTCCAAACGGGAGACCCTGCGCCGCTACCAGAAGGCCGTTCAACGCCACATGGAGAAGGGAGCCCGCCTGCCGCTGAAATTGTCCGAGTACCTGGATGCCGTCAAGGCCAAGCGTGCAGCTCAGGCTCCGGCTTCAACGGCTTCCTAACTGCTATCCTGGCGGATATGGGTTGCGGTAGTGGTGCCATGAATCCTCGCGGTTCCGAGGAACCAAACAGAACCGGCCACAAGGTCTTTTGCGTCAAGTTCCAGCGTGAAATGTACGGACTGGACGAAGTTCCGTTCGATAATCCCGCAGGCCAACGCATCTACGACAACGTCTCCCTCGCCGCCTGGAAACTCTGGCTCGAACAGATGAAGATGATCATGAACGAATACCGCCTCAACCTCGGCACCACCGAGGCCCAGGAGTTCATCCTCAAGCAGATGGAAGACTATTTCTTCGGCGAAGGCGCTGCGTTTCCACCGGGGTATCAACCGCCGCAAGCCAAGGGCTAACCTGGTTGGGCCGTTTGGCCTCTCAACGCTTTAGCGATGCATTCCGTCTTGTATAGAGAAGCGGTATCTCCGCATAGGCCCAGCCCATGAATAATCTCCGCTATGCCGTTCGCCTGCTGCTGAAATCTCCGGGATTCGCAGTAGTGGCGATTCTCACGCTCGCGCTTGGAATCGGGGTCAATAGCGCGATCTTCAGCATCGTCGACGCAGTGATGCTTCAGCCGCTGCCCTATCCGGAGCCCAGTCGCCTGGTTTCCCTGTGGGAGGAAAAGATCGGCGAGGGGCCGGACAGCGCGAACACCAGCGGGCAAACCCTTGGGGGCAGCGAAGTGAGCCGATGGACAGTCTCTGCGGCGAATCTGATGGATTATCGCGCCCAGAAAAATTCCTTCGTGTCGCTGGCCGGCTTCGCCGTCACCGGCATGAACATAACCGAGAGCGGACCACCCGATCGTCTCACGGGCGAGCAGGTGACCGCGAACTATTTCTCCACTCTCGGCGTTGCGCCCGCGCTTGGGCGCGATTTTCTGCCCGAGGAGGACCGCCCAGGCGCAAAGCGCGTCGTCATCGTGAGCGACGAGCTGTGGCGTTCGCGCTTTGGCGGCGATCCGCATTTCCTGGGCAGTTCCATCACGCTCGATAACGAGAGATACACCGTCGTCGGAATCCTGCCACCCCGCTTTCGTAGCCCAAGCCAGTTCAACATGACCATCCCGCTGGTGTTTTACGTCCCCGCGGCGTATCCGGCGGACCTGCTCGCGAAGCACGGCGATCATGGCATCAATGTGCTCGGACGGTTGAAGCCGGGCGCTTCCCTCGCCTCCGCCCGCGCCGAACTGGACGCCATTTCGCAACGTCTCGCCCTGCGATACCCGGACGTGTGCAAGAACCTGAAAACCGGCTCCGCTCTGCTGGCGGACGATATTTCGGGCGGCGTGCGCACGTCGCTCTTTATTCTCTTGGGCGCGGTGGGGCTCATTTTGTTGATCGCCTGCGCCAATCTGGCGAACCTGCTGCTGGTGCGGGCCATTGGGCGCCAGCGCGAGATCGCGATTCGATTTGCGCTGGGAGCGAGCCGCTATCGTGTGATCGGGGAGTTGCTGGCGCAAAGCGCGGTGCTCGCGGCGCTCGGCTGCCTTGCAGGGCTGGTTTTCGGGTACTGGACCGAGGAACTGCTGACGGGATTCGCTCCGCACATGCCGCGGCTTGATGGCGCATCCCTCAATGGACGAGTCCTCCTGTTCACGCTGGCGTTATCGGCGCTCACGGGCATCGTCTGTGGGATTTTCCCGGCCTGGCAGGCGTCGAAATCGAAACCTGTCGAGGCCATGCGCGCCAGTGAACGTCATCTCGCCGGTAGCTCCGTCATGCGGTGGCGCAGCGTATTCATGATCTCCGAGGTGGCCATTTCCATGATCCTGCTGGTGGGGGCCGGGCTGCTGCTGAAGAGCTTCATGACGTTGAACCATGTAGACCTGGGGATC
>JBBIVT010000016.1:14689-18766 GCA_037439565.1 Acidobacteriota bacterium
GAGATGGTCGCGGTGGTGAACAGTGCGCTGGCGAAGCATTTCTTTCCCAATGAAGTCGCGGTTGGGCGCCGCTTCCGGCGAAATCCGCAGACGCCGTGGGTGACCATTGTCGGCGTTGTGAGCGATGTCCGGCGTTCCGGAAAGTCGGGGAAGATCAATCCGCAGGTTTATTTTCCGGCTGCGCAGACGGCTCTCTATCCGGTGCGGCTCTCCGAGTTTTCGTTCCGCTCGGCCAGCGATCCGAAGCAGCTTGTCGCGGCCGTGCAGCAGCAGGTCTGGGCCATCGACAAGGATCTGCCGGTGACGCACGTCCGCACCTACGATGAGCTGGTTTCGCAGTCGGTATCCGAGCGCCGTTTTCAAACGCTGCTGCTGGGGTTGTTCGCGTCGCTGGCGCTCATTCTGGCGCTGGTCGGGATTTACGGCGTGATTTCGTATTCGGTGTCGCAGAGGACCCCGGAGATCGGCGTTCGCATCGCGCTGGGCGCGTCCCGCGGAGACATCTTGAAGATGATCCTGGGCCGCGCGATGCTGCTGGTGGCCTCGGGCATCCTCTGCGGCGCTGCGGGCGCATACGCGCTTTCGCAATCGCTGAAGAGCCTGCTGTTCGAGGTCAAACCGGGCGACCCGTGGACCTACGCAAGCCTTGCAATGCTGCTCTCGCTGGTGGCGTTGGCCGCCTGCCTGATTCCCGCCCGCCGCGCTTCGACCGTGGATCCTATGATTGCGCTCCGCTACGAGTAATCAGAAACGCGGGAGAGAATACTTGCTCATGAACTTCCAGGCATCGGCGTTCACCTTCGCGCTGACGGCGCCGTAGTTATGGCCGCGGCCCGGCAGTTCGACATAATGCACCGGGAAATCGTTCTCCAGGAGAAGGTCGCGGGTGCGGCGCGTTTGAGAAAGCGTGAAGTTCGGATCGCGGTCGCCGATGTAGACGGCGATGGGCGTTTTCCGCTTGGCCTGGAGCACGATGTTGTCGTACTCGGGACTGATGACCATGGCGAAAACGCTGGCGGCTGCGAAATAAGTGGACGCGAGGGTGGCTGCGTCATACGCGCAGTAGCCGCCCGCGGAATAGCCAAAAATATAGACGCGGCGGGGGTTGAAATGGCGCTCCCGCTTTACGGCGTCCATCAGGGCAGGAAACAGTCGGGGAATCGTTGTCTCAAATTGCGCGTCTAGAGGGAAATCCGGCGCCACCAGGATGACGCGCTCCAGTCCGGCGAGCTCCTTCCAGGCGTTTAGCATATCGATACCGCGGCCGCCAGCTCCGTGAAGCAGAAGCAGCGCCGGGAGTTGTTCCGAGGCGCTCAAATCCTCAGGCGTAAACACCGAATATCGATACGTGGAATCGTGAAACTTGAAAGTATCTTGCGATACCTGTCCGGAAGCGGCTGCGCCCGGCAACAGAGCCAACGCGCAAAGTCGAAAGACGGCGCCCACCGGCATTTTCGTTTCCTACTTCGGTTTGTAAGCCACGCAGTCGATTTCGACGCGCATCACGGGATTGGCGAACTGCGCCTCTACGGTGGTTCGAGCGGGCTTCTGGTCGCCGAAAAACTCGGCGTAAACCTCGTTCATTTGGGAAAACTCGCGGCCGTCTTTTAAAAAGACGGAGCATTTCACCACATCGGAGACCGACGCGCCGCAGCCTTCCAGAATCCGCTTGATATTATTCAACACCAGGCGCGTCTCGTGCTTGATGTCGCCGGGGGAAAGCTCGTCGGTCAATGGGTCGATGGGACCCTGGCCGCTGACGTAAATAAAATCGCCGGCGCGAACCGCAGGGGAATAAGGCCCCCGCGGCGTGGGCACGGATGACGGGAAAATCCGTTCGATCGCCATGGATCAGTTCCCGTCCGTCTTTTTGCGGCGAGGAGCGCGGCGCGGACCGCTGCCCGAACCCTTCGGCGAAGCGGCACGCTTGCGCGCCGGGGCGCGTTTCGGCTTGGCGGGCGGCGGATTGGGCTCGAAGATCGTCGGCTGGCCTTCCACATAGGGCTGTGGCTCGTCCTCTTCGATCTCGGGAACCGCTTCGGGCTCCGGCTTCGGCGGTTCGGCGGGCGGATAAAACTCCGCCCCCAGTGAGACGCACATGCCCTGGTCCTCGAGGGGCTCCAGGCGAACCACGGTCTTATCCTGCGCGTAGTTCAAAAATTCGACGAAAGACTGGAATCCATAGGCGCTGACGTCGAAGTGGGGCTGCTCGATTTTGAACCAACCGGCCAGATCCTCGACGGGGCAGTTGTGTTCCAGATCCAGGCGGTGATTTTCCAGCACATCGCGCAAGGGCGGCAGCAGATCCTCGGGCTTGAGGTTGGCGACCTGTGGGGTGGAGGATGTCTTGCGCTCGATGACATAGCGGCCGCCGGAACCGGTTACGTTCACCAGGTCGGCGCGTTTCAGCTTCTCTACGAAATCGGAGAAGCTGGAGGCTCCGTAGGCTCGTTCGTTGAACGCCGGATCAAGCTGCAGCATCGTGGACTTCAAAAGGCCCAGCTGCGGTTGAACGGCGCGGCGCTCCAGAACCTGGAGCGCTCGCTCCACCAGCGGAATCGCCTGGCCGAGTTCGAGCGGCGCGGGACGCTGGCGGCCGCGATCCGGTCCTCGTTCCTGGCTTCGCTCTGGACGGGGGCCGCGCTCGGGACGGTCGCCTCGCTCGGCGCGGGGGACGCGAACCTCGCCCGGCAGCACGACCGGCGTCGGCACATCGGCCATCAAGGATTCAAAACTGATGAATTCATGGCAGTTCTGCTGCAGGATCGTGGACGTAAAGGCCTTGCCCCCCACCACGAATACGGTCTTGCCGTATTCCTTCAGCTTGTTTACCAGAGGGATGAAGTCCGAATCGCCGCTGACGATGGCGAAGGCGTTCACGTGGGTGTGCGTGAAGGCCATCTCCAGGGCGTCGAGCGCGAGGTTGATGTCGGCTCCGTTCTTATCGCCGCGGGGCGAGGGGATGCGCTGCACCATCTGGACGGCGTTTTCCGCCATCTGGCGCGTGGCGCCGTCCTGGCGTCCCCAGTTGGCGTAGGCGAATTTGGCGACGATGTCGCCGCGCTCTTTCAGCGCGTCCAGCGCCAGCGAGACGTCGAACTCGCGGCGGA
Source organism: Acidobacteriota bacterium (assembly GCA_037439565.1). GTDB lineage: Bacteria > Acidobacteriota > Terriglobia > Bryobacterales > Bryobacteraceae > Palsa-187. The sequence goes on from JBBIVT010000016.1 coordinate 17,800, forward strand.
GCGTCGACTTGAGTCCGATTTCGATGTTGTCGTAATCGACAAACACCGCAATGTTGAGTTTTTCTTGCATTCTTACTTTCTTTTGTCTTTTCAAATGCGGCGAAGTGAGCGCCATTCAGGCCGTCTGCTTCACCGAGCTGCGGATGAAATTCACAATGGCGTCGAGCGAGGCGCCCGGTTGATACACCTGCGCCACGCCGAGCCGTTTCAGTTGGGCGGCATCCTCATCCGGAACAATGCCTCCCACAATGACGAGCACGTCGCTCATCTGCTTTTCCTTCAACAACTCCATCACGCGGGGCACAATGGCGTTGTGCGCCCCGGAAAGGATCGACAGGCCAATAACCTGTACGTCTTCCTGAAGCGCGGCGTTCACGATCATCTCCGGAGTTTGGCGGAGACCGGTGTACACCACCTCCATACCGGCGTCACGAAGCGCGCGCGCAATTACTTTCGCGCCGCGGTCGTGTCCGTCGAGGCCCGGCTTTGCAACCAGCACCCGGATCCTGGAGTGATCCATATTTCGGTTAACGATTCACTCCGCCGTCTTCCCGATTCCGGGAGCAGGTGGAGCACCTCACTCACAGTATAGACCTATTATGCAGCGTCAGGTGGCGTCAATTCGCCACCACGCTGAATCCGGGTATCCAGATCCAAAATGGATCGCTATTGGCGGAACCGATCTGGAGCTGAAACGCTAGACGGCGGGTCACACTGGAATTGACTAGTAGCAGCGCGGCACGCCGTTGAACGACAAGGTATCCGTCGCAATGGTGACAGTGAGGAGAGAAGGCAATCGCAGTAACACAAGGGCGCAACGCGATACTCTAGTAGTCAGTGATGCAACCCTGTCCGCAATGCAGCGCGCCGGTGGAGGAGTCGGCGCTGGTTTGCCCTTCTTGTCATTCCCTAACGCGCCTGAAGGAACTGGAGGCGCTGGTGGCCGAGGCTCGCCAGGCTGAGGCGC